>JAHIVC010000055.1 GCA_018816945.1 Bacteroidota bacterium
GCATCTTAGCTGTAATATGCTGACTCCTGAACAAGCACATTTAACATCAGGAAAACTAAAAAGAAGATGGAAAAACTATTATAAAAAATCAGTAACTTTAAATGTTTAATCTGTAAACTTTTTTTAGGACGACACACCCCTTGTTATGGATACTCACCAGGCAAACATCGGGAAATCACTCATCATTTTGTTTACTCTTTCTTTTACTGATTCGATTACTTTTTCATTTTCGATATCACTCAAAACTTCATCAATCAAATCAACAATCGGAGCCATATGCTCTTCTTTTAAACCACGGGTGGTGATGGCAGGTGTACCTACTCTTAATCCCGAAGTTTGAAATGGAGAACGGGTATCAAAAGGAACCATATTTTTATTTACGGTAATATCGGCTTTAACCAATGTATTTTCAACCAATTTACCGGTAATATTAGGATATTTTGTTCGAAGATCAATGAGCATTAAATGATTATCGGTACCACCGGAAATCACGTGATATCCTTTATCAACAAAGGCTTGAGCCAATACATTAGCATTCTTTTTAACTTGTTTGATGTATTCTAAGAACTCATCAGAAAGGGCTTCACCAAATGCTACGGCTTTGGCAGCAATGATATGCTCAAGCGGTCCACCTTGAATCCCGGGGAATACGGCAGAATTTAAAATGGTCGACATCATTTTAATCTCTCCTTTGGGTGTAGCAAGCCCCCATGGGTTTTCAAAATCTTTTCCCATCAAAATCATTCCACCTCTTGGACCACGAAGGGTTTTATGAGTTGTAGTTGTTACAATATGACAATAAGGTAATGGATCGTTTAGGAATCCTTTTGCGATTAATCCTGCAGGGTGAGCCATGTCGCACATTAATAATGCTCCAACTTTGTCTGCAATCTCTCTCATGCGTTTATAGTCCCAATCTCTTGAGTAAGCTGAAGCGCCCGCAATTATTAATTTTGGTTCTTCGATTAGTGCAACTTCTTCCATGTTATCGTAATCAACCAATCCATTATTTTCATTCACTTTATAGGCAACAGGATTGTATAAAATTCCGGAAGAGTTCACCGGAGAACCGTGTGATAAGTGACCACCATGTGATAAATCCATCCCCATAAAAGTATCTCCAGGTTTGAGGCATGCCAAGAACACCGCCATATTAGCCTGAGCTCCTGAATGAGGTTGAACGTTAGCGTATTCGGCTCCATAAAGTGCACATGCCCTGTCAATAGCTATTTGTTCAGTTTGGTCAACAACTTCACAACCACCATAATATCTTTTACCCGGATACCCTTCGGCATATTTATTCGTCAAAACTGAGCCCATAGCTTTTAAAACCTGCTCACTGACAAAGTTTTCTGAAGCAATTAATTCTATTCCAAACCTCTGACGATCTTCTTCATCTTTTATTAAATCGAAAATCAATTTATCTTTTTTCATAAACTACTGATTATTAGGTAATGTGACAAATAAATTAAATGGTACTTTAAAATTGCATACAAAGGTAAAAAATTAAATTTCTACTCATAACAAAAAGAGCTTATTCATAATTCGAAAAAAATTAAGTACAGTATTTTTATTCATTTCAGATAATTTCATTTACTTTAGTTGATTACTATTTAAGCCAGTAAAGAAGTAAAAATTCAGGATGATAAAATTTGACAAATTCTCTTTGCACAATGGGCTTCGGGTAATCGTTCATCAGGATCCATCAACGCCGATTGTTGCAATAAATATAATTTATGATGTGGGATCGCGTGACGAAAATCCAGACAAAACCGGATTTGCGCATCTTTTCGAACATCTGATGTTTGGTGGTTCAGTTAACATCCCAAAATATGATGAACCCTTGCAAAATGTAGGAGGTGAAAATAATGCATTTACCAATAATGATATCACAAATTACTACCTGACCCTACCAAAACAAAATATTGAAACCGCCTTTTGGCTTGAATCTGATCGTATGTTGGATCTGGCTTTCTCCAAAAAGAGTCTTGATGTTCAGCGCAATGTTGTGAGTGAAGAATTCCGACAGAATTACTTAAATCAACCTTACGGGGATGCCTGGTTAATGCTGAAACCATTGGCCTATAAGGTTCATCCTTATCGATGGCCAACCATTGGGAAAGAGATTTCGCATATAGAAAATGCAAAGATGGATGACGTTAGGGCCTTTTATAAAAAGTATTATAATCCGAATAATGCCGTTCTCGTTATAGGCGGGGATGTTGATCTTGAAAACATTAAACATCTTGCTGAAAAATGGTTCGCCCCAATTCCGAGAGGTGAAAGCTTTGTCAGAAATTTGCCCAAAGAGCCAATCCAAACAGAGGAAAGAAAACTCACCGTTGAAAGGGATGTACCGACAAACGTAATTTACAAAGCTTATCATATGAGCGGGAGGCTTGACCTTGATTATTACGCAAGCGATTTATTATCTGATATTTTATCAAACGGGGATTCATCCCGTCTTTATCAAAATTTAGTTAAAAATCAAAAATTGTTTATTGAGATTAATGCATTTTTAACAGGTGATTTTGATGAGGGCTTATTTGTCATTATCGGAAAAATTGCAAATGGAATCGATGTTAAAGTTGCTGAAAATGCAATATTGCATGAATTGGAAATTATTTGTAACAAAACGGTTGAAGAGGACGAATTAGATAAAGTTAAAATCAAAGCTGAATCATCACTCATTTTTTCGGAAGTAAATATTCTGAACAAGACAATGAACCTCGCCTATTTTGAAATACTTGGCAATGCAAATTTGATCAACCTAGAAATTGATAAATATAAAATAATCAGCGTGGATCAGATCCGGAAAATGGCAAATACAATATTTCACAAAGAGAATTGCTCAACCCTTTATTATTTAAGTAAGCAAGAATAGATGGATTTAACAATCGACCGGAAAACACAACCTGATATAAGGCCCATTAGAGCTATTGATTTGATGGAATCAGAGAATTTGAAACTAGCTAATGGGCTTCAAGTTCATTTGCTGAATTTAGGAACTCAGGATCTGGTAAAAATCGAATTGGTTTGTGAAGCCGGACTGGCATACCAAAGCAAAACACTCATTTCTTCTTTTACGAATAAAATGCTTGCAGAAGGCACCAAATCCTATTCTGCTTATGAAATTGCTGAAACTTTCGATCGGTATGGTGCTTATTATAGCACTAATATTGATAAGGATTTTGCTTCAGTTGCCTTATATTGTTTGACAAAATATCTTGATCAGGTTTTGCCCGTTTTCGCTGAAATTATTTGTGAGCCACTCTTTCCCGATAATGAGTTACAAATATTGGCGAATAAAAGCAAGCAAGAGTTCATCATTAATCTTAAAAAAGTTAAATCGCTTGCACAGTTATACTTCCCTCCTTTAATTTTTGGCAACAACCATCCTTATGGCCAAATTGCCGGCATTGACGATTTCAATAAAGTAACACATGAAGATATCAGAACTTTCTATCAAAAATCTTATCTGAATGCCGATAGCAAACTTTTTATATCAGGGAAACTTGACAAGAATATTATCGAAAAATTAAATCATACTTTGAGCCAATTTAACATCAAGTTAAATTCAAATGCAATAATGCCCGATTTCTCCTCTAATGCTAACACAGAGAAATTCAAGCAAATAAAAGTGAAGGATACATTGCAGTCGGCCATTTGGGTAGGGAAAAAAATATTCAACAAATTTCATCCCGATTTTATAGGGATGCAGGTATTAAATACGGCTTTGGGAGGATATTTTGGTTCACGCCTTATGACAAATATTAGGGAAGATAAAGGATTTACATACGGAATTGGATCTTCTATCGTATCTCACAAATATGATGGCTATCTGGCAATTCAAACTGAAGTCGGAACCAAACACACCGATGCAACGCTGACTGAAATTTATAAGGAAATTAAACTACTTCAAACCAAGCTTATCGGCACAGAAGAACTTGAACTAATCAAAAACTTCTTAACCGGTCAGTTGATCCGCAGCATGGATGGGCCGTTTGCTGTTCACGAAAAATTAAAAGCTGTTGTATTATACAATTTTGATATGCAATACTATCAACGATATATTCATGAGGTTTCAACAATTTCACCTGAAACTTTAAAACAATTGGCAAACGAACACCTTCAAAAAAACAGTTTATCTGAATTAATAGTCGGTAAATTGAAAGTGTAACTGTTTATCTTATACTCTCCTTAGGCGTTATTAACATTATTTAAGAAGCAATTTTCGGCATTTTTTTATACATTTGCACAACTTTAAATCGATTTATTATGTCTTTTGATTCAAATAAATTTATAGGCGAAGGCTTAACATATGATGATGTTTTATTAGTACCGGCCTATTCCGATATTTTACCCCGTGACGCAGATATAACCACTAGTTTTTCAAGAAATATAAAGCTTAATATCCCTATTGTTTCGGCAGCAATGGATACCGTAACTGAATCAACAATGGCTATCGCTATTGCTCAGGAAGGTGGTATTGGGGTTATTCATAAAAACATGTCAATCGAAGATCAGGCAATCGAAGTGAAAAAGGTAAAACGTGCTGAAAACGGGATGATCCTTGATCCTATAACAATAATGCCAAATATGATCGTCGCTGATGCCCTTCAGTTAATGAAAGAGTATAAAATTGGTGGGATTCCGGTTGTTAATGCGAAGAATGAATTAATTGGGATTGTGACAAACCGTGATCTCCGCTTTGAGAGAAATCTGCAAAGACTGATTTCAGATGTGATGACCAAGGAAAATTTGATCACTACTAAAGAATTTACCGATTTTGAAAAAGCAGCCGACATACTTCAGAAATATAGGATTGAAAAACTCCCTGTTGTTGACGACAACAATCGACTTGTAGGATTAATTACTTATAAAGACATTATCAAGATCAAAGCCAAGCCAAACGCTTTTAAGGATGAACGCGGCAGGCTTAGGGTTGCTGCCGCTGTTGGCACAGCCCATGACACGCTCGATCGTGTTGCTGAACTTGTTAAAGCAGGAGTTGATGCCATCGTAGTTGATACCGCCCATGGTCACTCTATCAATGTGATTAACATGGTGAAGCTTATTAAAAAGAAATTTCCAACGGTTGATGTTATTGCAGGAAATATTGCTACTGCAGAAGCTGCTGCTGCTTTAAGGGCAGTTGGTGCTGATGGAATTAAAGTAGGTATTGGTCCTGGTTCAATTTGTACAACCCGAATAATTGCCGGAGTTGGAGTTCCTCAACTTTCAGCAATTTATAATGTTGCCGGTGAGCTTAAAGATTCCGGGATTCCGGTTATAGCTGATGGTGGTATTCGTTTTACGGGAGATATTGTTAAAGCAATTGCTGCAGGTGCACATACGATCATGGCAGGTTCGTTATTTGCAGGAGTGGATGAATCACCTGGCGAAACAATCATTTTTGAAGGCAGAAAATTTAAAACATACAGAGGAATGGGATCAATCGAAGCTATGCAAAAAGGTTCAAAAGATCGCTATTTCCAGGATTATGAAGAAGATATCAGTAAATTAGTTCCTGAAGGGATCGTGGGTCGTGTACCTTATAAAGGCCTTTTAACGGAAGTTATTCATCAAATGGTTGGAGGTTTAAAAGCCGGAATGGGTTATACAGGGTCCAGTTCAATTGAGAAACTTCGGGAAGCAAAATTCATAAAAATCACACCTGCCAGTGTAATTGAAAGCCATCCGCATGATATTACAATCACCAGGGAAGCACCAAATTATAGTCGTTAATATTCGGCCATTGAATGCAGGATGAAAACAATCAGGCTTATAGCGATACTCTTTTCGTTTTTTTTTCTTTTGAATGTTCAGGCACAAAAGCGAAACAAACAAGTATTACTAAAAATTGATGACAATGAAATCACTGTTGATGAATTCCTGAAAGCTTATAATAAGAGTAACAACAATAACATTGACTACCCAACAACCACCATCAACGATTATCTTGATTTGTATATCAATTACCGATTAAAGGTAATTGAAGCCAAATCATTAAAGATGGACACCATCAGCAGGCTTAAAGAAGAGCTTGATGGTTATGCAAAAAAATTAGCTGAGCCTTATCTTTTTGATCAAAAAATAAATAACGATTTACTAAATGAAGCATACCAAAGATTATTAATTGATGTTCGGGTAAGTCATATTTTAATTGCTTGTGCCGAAAATGCAAATCCATCAGACACCTTGAAAGCATACCAAAAAATAATCGACCTTAAGAAAAGGGCAATCAATAATGAGTCATTTGAACAGCTTGCTGCCCAATATTCTGATGATTTATCAGCTCGTGACCAAACGGATGACAAAGGTCGAATCATAAAAAAAGGCAATGCAGGTGATCTCGGTTACTTCTCGGTATTTGATATGGTTTATCCCTTCGAAAATGCTGCATATGGAACATCATTGGGTAGCGTAAGCGATCCGATCCGTACACGTTTTGGCTATCACCTGGTAAAAACAACCGATAGACACGAAGCATTAGGGAATGTATCAGTTGCGCATCTTTTTCTGGCGAACAATACTACAATCAATGATCAGAACAGTCAGAAAGATAAAATATTTGAGATATATAAAAGACTAAATCAAGGAGAAAATTTCGAAAAGCTTGTTTTTGATTATTCTGAAGATCGCACAACAAAAACGAATAAGGGGATTTTGCCGACTTTAGGCGCAAATCAAATGGTTCCATCTTTTTATTTGGCCATTTTTTCAATTGATAACATTGGAGGATATTCTGAACCAATACAAACCCCTTATGGCTGGCACATCATAAAACTAATCGAGCGCAACAGGTATGGAAGTTTCGAGGATGAAAAAAATGTACTCACAAATGAACTGATAAAAGATAGCCGTTCACAAATAAGCAAAACAGCAAAACTTAATCGTTTTAAAAATGAGCTTGGTATAAAATTGTTTTCTAAAGCAAAAGACGAATTGTTTTCAGTAATTGACTCAAGTATACTGAATGGAAATTGGGATTTATCAAGGGCAAAAGGGTTTAATCAAAATCTTTTGAAGATTGGCAAACAATATAAAACCCAGTTCGATTTTGCCGAGTACATTAATAATAATCAGGTTAATAATTCGTCCCCGAACCTTATGTTGCTTTACGATAAGCTTTATCATGATTTTGTAAATATGGTTTGTGAACAGTATTTTTATGATCATCTTACCGATACTCAACCTGAATATAGTGAAATAATGGAAGAATACCGCAACGGGGTTTTACTTTTTGAGCTGATGGAGGAAAAAATCTGGAAAAAATCAATGAGTGATGAAAAGGAGCTAAATGAATTTTTCAACCAAAATCAATTAAAATATTCCGACTCTGAATTTAAAGAAGTTAAAGGACTTGTAATCTCCGATTACCAAAGGTATTTGGAGGACAACTGGATCAAAGAACTAAAAAACAAATATTCAATTTCAATCAATAAAAAAGCATTATCACCAATATTATAGATGGATAAGAAAGTATTTCAATTAATTGTTGCTTTGGTGCTTATATCGTCGGCTTGCTCCGATAAAAACAGTACATCTGAGGGAAACGTCCTGGCAAGAGTCGGGGAATATTATCTTTATGAAAATGATTTGAAAGGATCCCTTCCACAAAATATTGCAGCAAAGGACAGCCTCACTTTGGCCAAAAATTTTATTAATATCTGGGTTCGTGAGAAATTGTTATTGGTTCAAGCTGAAAAAAATCTCACACCTGAGCAGATGAATTTCGATAAACAGATTGAAACTTATCGGAATTCCCTGATCATTTATCAATACGAGGCTTTATTAATCAGTCAGCAAATTGATAATGATGTAGCTGAATATGAAATTGAAGATTATTACGAAAGGAACAAGGATAATTTTAAACTCCGACAAAGTATTGTGAAAGCAGATTATGTAATCATCGATGTCAATTCTCCCCATGTAAAGAAAATCAAAACTTTTCTTCAATCAAATAACATGAATTTGGTTGATTCATTGGAAACTTACTGCCAATTATATGCTGATCGATATTTGATAGATCAGAATCAGTGGATGTCGTTCAACGACCTACTAAATATCATCCCAATTCAAACCTTTAATCAGGAATCATTTCTACAAAACAACCGTTTTGTAGAGATTAGTGACAACAGCAAACAATATTTCGTGAAATTTTTAGCCTACAGTATTAAAGATCAAATTTCACCTTTGACATTCGAAAGAGAAAATATTAAAAATATTATACTTAACAAACGCAAAATAGAATTAATAAACAAGATGCATAATCAATTGTTTGAAGATGCGTTAAATAGTGATATTGTAGAAATATATTAATTACATTTACACCGAAAAGAAACAGGATAATGACAAAAAAAATAAACGTGAAAAAAATCATGAAAATAAGCTTGATCAATATAGTATTAACCATTCTTATATTGGTTACCGTAAAATCATATTCACAAGAAGAAATTGTAGTTGATGAGATTGTAGCAGTTGTGGGAAAACATATCGTTTTAAAATCAAATATTGAAACCCAGTATTTACAATATAGAATGCAGAACGGAATTACGGGTTCTGAATCAACTATTAAATGTTCAATAATTGAAAATCTACTTTATGAAAAACTTTTGCTCTTTGCAGGCGATGTAGACAGTATTGACGTAGCTGAAAACGAGATTAATCAATCGCTTGATATGAGATTACGCTATTATGTAAATCAGTTTGGATCGGAAGATAAAATGGCTGAATATTATCATAAACCTCTTGAAAAAATAAAAGAAGAACTCAGGGAGATTGTTAAAGAACAATTGATTTCTCAAAAAGTAAGTAATGAAATTACCAAAGGGATAACAATAACACCCTCGGATGTCAGAGCATTTTTTAGAAAAATACCAAAAGATTCAATACCAACTATAAATCCAATTGTTGAAATTGATCAGATTGTTAGAATTCCTCCTATAAGTAAAGAGTATAAAAAGAGTGTGTATGACCGTTTAAATGGTTTACGCGAACGAATTTTGAAAGGTGAGAAATTTGAAACTTTGGCCATTCTTTATTCTGAAGATCCGGGTTCAGCAAAAAAAGGAGGAGAATTAGGTTTAACCAAGCGAGGAGCCTGGTATCCCGAATTTGAAGCTACTGCATTTTCACTCAAACAGGGTGATATTTCAAATATAATTGAAACTGAAGCCGGATATCATATTGTTCAATCTATCAACCGAAGAGGAGAATTTGTTAATGTTCGACATATACTGCTTATGGTCAAGCCATCTCCAGAAGATCTTGTAAGTGCCGCAAGTTTTATCGACAGTATAGCTACCCTGATCAAATCTGATTCTATTACCTTTGAGAATGCTGTTCTCCGCTTCTCCGATGATCCCAATAGGATTAATTTGGGTGCAGTAGTTAACCCAAATACGCTTTCAAGTACATTTGATATTAGTGAGCTTGAACCGGCGGTTGCATTTGTAGTTGAGAAAATGGCAATTGGGGATATTTCAGCGCCCATATCCCATAAAACGGATGACGGAAAGGCTGCTTATAAAATAATCCGGTTAAAATCGCGTACCGATGCTCATGTTGCCTCTCTTACTGATGATTATGATATAATTCAAAGATGGGCTTTACAGGATAAGAACGAAGGTGTGATTTCAGAATGGATCAAAGATAGAATATCTACCACTTATATTCGTCTTGATAAAGAATACCAAGGATGTGAATTCGAACATAAATGGCTATAAACAACCTATTCATAGAATTTAAGAATGTCTTTATCTATATTAAATCCATATTAACAATTCTTAAGAAAGAATATTCCTAATTTCGTGTCATAATACCGATAAATAAACAATCAATAACTTAAATTAAGATTTATTTCTTTTGCTGAAATTTTTATAAAATGAAAAAAAACAATATTATTTTTCTTTCAATTGCAGCTGTGATCATCATTGTGATTATTTGGTCTGCCGCCGGTTCAGATACTTCTGTAATAGATACGGTCAAGGTACCTGTTTCATTTGGAACATTTGAGATTAGTGTATCAACCACAGGTGAACTCGAAGCTAAAAACAGTGAAAAAATCATGGGGCCTCAAAATATTAGAAATGTAAGAATGTTTAACATTAAAATTGAAAGTATAGTTCCGGATGGTACAGTGGTAGATTCGGGTGACTGGGTTGCAACTTTGGACCGTACGGAGTTAGAAGGCAGGATCAAAGACAGGGAAACCGAACTTGAACAACTTGCATCTACCTATATCAAAACACAGCTTGACACATCGTTAGAATTAAGGAATGCCCGAAATGAGCTCATTAACCTCAAGTTCAACATGGAAGAAATCAAGATAGAACTCGACTTATCGATTTACGAGCCCCCTTCAACCATCAGGCAACTCAATATCAATTTGGACAAAGCACAACGTTCCTATGACCAAGCCGTTCAAAATTATTCGCTCATACTGGAAAGGGCTAAAGCTAATATGGTAAGTGTTGAATCGGAAAGAAAAAAGGAAACACGTGATTATCATGAAATGTTAGACGTTTTAAAACAATTTACAGTTACTGCTCCAAAATCAGGAATGGTAATTTATAAAAGAAACTGGGACGGAACTAAACTTGGGGTTGGTGGCTCAATTAACGCGTGGGATCCGGTTGTTGCTACACTTCCAAACTTATCTAAAATGATCACAAAAACTTATGTTAACGAAATTGATATCAGTAAAATAAAAGAAAAACAAAAAGTCATCATTGGAGTTGACGCCTTCCCTGATAAAAGTTATTCAGGTTCAGTTATTGAAGTTGCAAATATTGGAGAACAATTAAAAAATACAAATGCAAAAGTATTTGAGGTTGTAATAGATGTTAATGAATACGATACAATTCTTCGTCCAGCAATGACGACTAAAAATAAAATCATAACCAACACCATCGACAGTGTCTATTTTATCCCGATCGAAGCAGTACAAAATCAGGATAGTATGACTTTTGTATACACGAGAAACACCAAAAAGCAAGTGGTAATCGGAGAATCAAATGATAACGAAGTTATTATAAGGGCAGGATTGGATGAAAGAGACGAAGTATACTTGTTGCCACCTGAAAATGCTGATACATATAAATTTGTTAAATTAGATACCTCCATTGTAAATAAAATAATACGAGAGGATGAAGCATTAAAAAAACAAGTGCCACAATCATCCGATAATGAGTTCGAGGTTTTCAAGAAAAATTTGCCTGAACAGTTCAAAAACAGAAGCGATGAAGAGCTCCGTAAAATGTTCGACCGTATGAAGGAAAATGGGATGGATCCAACTAAAATGAATTTACGTCAAGGGGGGCAAAGACAAGGTGGACAACGGCCAGGTGGAAATTAAAAAAGTAGAAATCCAAATTAGGGTTATAGGTAACACAACTAATTTTTAAAATAAAAATTTTGGAACGTTATATTCAAATATTAATTATAGCCTTTGAGGCTGTGATGGCTAACAAATTCAGGTCGATATTGACTGCGCTGGGAATTATATTTGGTGTTGCGGCTGTAATCACCATGATGAGTATTGGAAATGGGGCCCGTCAGGAAATTCTCGATCAAATAAAAATGGTTGGTGTAAATAATATTGTAATCACTCCCATTATTGATTATTCGGCTACTGGAGACACGGAAGGTGAGGCAGGTAAATCCGCAAAAAACCAATTTTCTCCCGGACTTACACTGAAAGATGCAGAAAGCATTAAAGAGATTATCCCTACAGTAAAACGTGTAAGCCCGGAAGTAACTTACGAAACAGAAATTGTAAAAAACGCCAAAAGAAGTTCTGCTTCATTAAACGGAATAACAGCAGATTTCTTCTCAGTCTATAATTTAAAAATGCAGGAGGGAAGTTTTTTTAGTACCGAACACTATCGAGAAGGAAGCTCTGTATGCATCATAGGCCCATCAATCAAAGCACGTTTTTTCCCCCAGGAAAACCCTATTGGAAAAACAATTAAATGTGGCCAAATATGGTTAACTGTAGTTGGCATCTTAGAAACACAGAAATTTAGCCAGAATACATCCAAGGATCTCGGCATATCCGATTATAACGAAAACATATACGCCCCACTTCAAACCTTACTGTTAAGATATCAGGACAGAAGTATTGCCTTAAAAAGCCAGGTGAATGCATCAGTGATGGTTATGGGAGGCGGAGGCGGCCGCAATGAAATTGTAGTATCTGCTAGTTCTTCAGGCGGAAATAGCACAGCTAACACCAATCAGTTGGATAAATTAATTGTTCAGGTTGATGAATCGGACCAGTTGGACATAACCACAAGTATCATCAATAAATTACTTCTTCGACGCCACCAAGGGGTTCAGGATTTTGAACTTAAAGTTCCTGAATTATTACTTAAACAGGAACAAAGAACAAAAGATATTTTCAACATCGTTCTTGGGGCAATCGCAAGTATTTCTTTAATTGTTGGTGGAATTGGAATTATGAATATCATGCTCGCATCTGTAATGGAACGGATTCGTGAAATTGGGGTAAGAATGGCTACAGGAGCCCGTAAAAAAGATATCATTCTTCAATTTTTGTCCGAAGCAACAATTATAAGTGTTTCCGGTGGCTTGATAGGAATATTATTAGGGGTTTTACTCTCAAAAGGCATTATGCAAGCAACCGATATTCTAACTATAATTTCTTGGGATTCAGTATTAGTTTCCTTCGGGGTTTCTGCTACAGTAGGGATTCTTTTTGGATATATGCCGGCAAAAAAAGCTTCCGATCAAGATCCTGTTACTTCACTTCGCCATGATTAAGTCTGAACGTTTTAGAATGGAACTATTTTAATTAATCGTGAATTAACTAAAGATTGACATTTTTATAATTTACTAATTATCTGGAAAATTAAACATTTTACATCATGAATAAAAAAATCCTTGTTTTCAATTTAATCATTTTGTTACTGGCTATACCCGTGACAAATATGATGGCACAACCTAGCCCTCTGACTAAGGCAAACTATCATTTAGCCGAAAGGTTTTCTCCTGAAAAACTTAAGAAAATGGTATTCAGCACAGGTGTTAATCCAAACTGGCTTTCGACAGGTGACCGTTTTTGGTATTCATACGAAACCTCTGATGGAATAAATTTTTATATTGTTGATCTTGATAAAAAAACAAAAAGCCCATTATTCGACAATCACAATATGGCTCGAATGATTACACTTATAACCAAAGATCCTTATGATTATCAGCATCTTCCGGTCATTAAACCAAAATTTAAAAAAGGTGACACCGTTTTTCAATTTGATGTGACCAGTACTCAGGATGAAGAAATTAAGGCAGATACAGTATCAGATGGAAAAGATAAGAAGAAAATAGAAAAGGATAAAAAAACCAAGAAAAAAATTTTCCATTTCGAATATAATATTTTGACCGGACAATTATATGAAATAAAAGACTGGAAAGAAGAAAAAGAAGATCCCAGATGGGCTAATATTTCACCTAACGGAGAATATGTAATTTTTGCACGCGATTATAATCTTTTTTGGATGGATAAAGAAAATTATTTGAAAGCCAAAGTAGAAGAAGATGATAAAAAAGATTCTACAATTGTTGAGCATCAGTTAACCAAGGATGGTGAACAATACTATCCTTATGGTGGAGGTTACACTGCAAGCTTTAATGAAACAGAAAAAAAAGCAAAAGAAGAATCAGCTAAACGACAAGGTGCAAGAGTTATATGGTCACCCGATTCAAAAAAGTTTGCGTTAGAGCGCACCGATTCAAGAAAAGTAAAAGAACTATGGGTCATTAATAGCATTGCTGAACCGCGCCCAACAATAGAAACTTATAAATATCAATTACCCGGTGAGGAAGAAGCTCCTCAGGACGAGTTATGGGTATTTGATATGGATAAAAAAGAAGGAAAAAAATACAAAGTCGAAGCTTTTAAAGATCAAACTATTAGTGTTGAAACTGCCAATCTGTCGAACAAAGAACGAATCCCTGATTATGTTCCGACAATTTGGTTATCTAAATCTTCCAACAAAATATATTTTAACAGGATTAGCCGAAATCTTCACAAAAATGATTTCTGTGTTTTAAATCTTGACAATGGTGAAGTTAAAGCTTTGATTGATGAAAGGATGAACACCTATGTTGAAACAAAATCGGTTCACCTTGTAGATAACGGCAATGAAATAATTTATTGGTCTGAAAGAGACGGATGGGCACATTTATATCTATTTGATGGCAATGGAAAACTAAAAAATCAGATAACAAGTGGTCCATGGCATTGCGAAGATGTTATTAAAGTGGATGAAAAAAGCAGGGTTATTTATTTTGTAGCTAATGGTCGTGAAGTTGATGAAGATCCATACTATCAGCATTTATATAAAGTTAACTTTGACGGAAGCGGATTACAGCTTTTAAATAAAGGCAATTATACCAGTACCGGTTTGGTTGGTTTTCGTGGAAGCAATGCAATGAGTGATACCTACCGATATTTTGTAAATAATTATTCAAGAGTTAATACAATTCCAAAATCAGAGATTAGAGACAATGCCGGTCGTTTAGTAATGGATCTTGAAACAGCTGACTTAAGGAATTTATTTGCTGCCGGTTATCAATTCCCAGAAATTTTTAAGGCTAAAGCTGCCGATGGAATCACAGATCTATATGGAGTTATGTACAAACCTTTTAATTTTGATTCAACCATTAAATACCCAATGATCCAGTATGTTTATCCTGGTCCACAAACTGAAGCAGTAAATTCTTCATTCTCTGCCCGAATGGATAATACAGACCGCCTGGCTCAATTAGGATTTATCGTTATCACCATAGGAAATAGAGGCGGACACCCTGCCAGGTCAAAATGGTACCACAATTATGGTTATGGCAATTTAAGAGATTACGGATTGGCAGATAAAAAATATGTTGCCCAACAATTAGCCGATAAGTATAATTATATCGATATTAACAAAGTAGGGATCACTGGTCATTCGGGTGGCGGATTCATGTCAACTGCAGCCTTGTGCCAATATCCCGATTTCTTTAAAGTAGCTGTTTCCTCCTCAGGAAATCATGAAAATAACATTTATAACCGTTGGTGGAGCGAAAAACACCATGGTGTAAAAGAATTGATCGAAAAGGAAAATGAAATCAAATTCGTTTACGAAATTGAAAAAAATTCACAATTGGCCAAAAATCTTAAAGGGAAATTATTGCTGACAACAGGTGATATTGACAATAATGTTCACCCGGGTAATACCATTCGCATGGCCAATGCTTTGATAAAAGCGAATAAACGATTTGATTTCTTTAATTTCCCTGGACAAAGGCATGGTTACGGTGATCAATCCGAATATTTTTTCTGGCTCAAAGCAGATTACTTCTGCCAGTATTTGATTGGGGATTCTTCTATCAGCACCGATATTTTCGAAATGAACAGAGAATTTAAAACGTCTCCTAGCAAAACAGAAAGTAAATAATAAATAAATGGCCTTATTATTTCAAATAAGGCCATTTATTTAGTTTGCCTGCTTACAAAAATATTGAGAAAATCGACTTTGATTTAACATAGAATTTATTACGAATAAAAATACATCTAATGATGAAATACTTCTTAATCTTTTTAATAAGCATTCAGTCACTGATCCTCGTTGCTCAAACTGAAGTTAACCGATTAACTTTGGATGATGTCCTGTACATTGCAAAACAACAATCACCTGATGCTTTAATTGCCAAGCATAGGTTTCGCAGAAGCTATTGGCAATATAGGTCCTTTAAGGCTTCAAACTTACCGGCAATAAGTTTGAGCGGTACTTTACCCAATATTAACCATTCAATCACAGACATTACTTTGCCTGATGGAACAGAAGACTATGTAAGCCAAAATTTTACAAAATACTCACTTGATATGTCAGTAAGACAAAGAATTGGTCTTACAGGTGGTCAAATATTTTTAACTTCCGGACTTAGGCGAAATGATAACGTTTTTGGAGATAATAAAAGTACAGCTTATAATTCTACTCCGATTAATATTGGCTATAGTCAACCCCTTTTCCAATATAATTCATTTAAATGGGATCGAAAAATTGAACCGATGATCTATGATGAAGCAAGTAAAATTTATATTGAGAATGTTGAACAAGTATCACTTACAGCTATAAACCATTTTTTCAACTTACTTGCGGCCCAAATTCAAAAAGAAATTGCGAAGAAGAATTTATACAGTTATGATACACTATATAACATTGCAAAAGGCAGGTACCAGCTTGGAAAAATTGCAGAAAATGAGTTGCTTCAACTCGAATTAAATTTATTAAGGGCCCAAGGAGCGCAAGAAAATGCGCAATTGGATTACGAGAATGTGTTGTTCATTCTTAAATCATTCTTAAGAATAAAATCGGACGCGATTATTGAATTAATCCCTCCTGCTGAAACTTTTCATTTTGATATAGACATTGATAAAGCAATAAAAGAAGCTAAGGAAAACACTTCAACTGCACTGGCATTTGATCGGAGACTACTAGAGGCTGAATCTGATGTTAATAAAGCAAAGATGGATGGACGAATAGATGCTACACTTAATGCGGTTTATGGACTCACTCAGACTGCTGAATCGGTAAGAGGATCATACACTAATCCGCTGGAACAACAGCAATTATCACTCGGAATTACAATTCCTATTTTAGATTGGGGTAAAGCCAGGGGCCAAATCAAAATGGCCGAATCAAGTGCCGAATTAACACGTACTTCTATTGAACAGGAGAGAATAGATTTTGAACAGAATATTTATTTGAAGGTGATGCAATTTGCAATGCAAAAAAATCAATTGATGATCGCAGCAAAATCAGATACTGTTGCTCAAAAACGTTATGAAGTAACTCAACAGAGATATTTGATTGGAAAAGTTAATGATGTATTGGAACTCAACAATGCTCAGATTGACAACGACAATGCCAGAAAATCCTATTATCAATCGCTTCAAACCTATTGGACCAATTACTTTACGATCAGAAAACTGACCTTATATGATTTCAAGAACAATAAAAAAATTGAATTCAATATAAGTGAAGTTGAATAAGTTAAGCAACTATTTTTCAATTTAGAAATATTATAAATAAATAAAATTTTATATATTTGCATTTAAATTGAAAATTAAACCTTAAAAATTAAATGAAAAAATGGCTGTATTAGTAGGTAAAAAAGCACCTTTATTTGAAGCAGATGCCGTTGTTAACGGAGGTGAATTTGTAGAAAGATTCTCTTTGGAGCAATTTATTGGCAAAAAACATGTTGTATTTTTCTTTTATCCACTTGATTTCACTTTCGTTTGTCCCACTGAAGTAATTGCATTTCAAGATAAAATAGAAGAATTTGAAAAAAGAAACGTTGCCGTGGTTGGCTGTTCAGTTGATTCAAAATTTTCACATCGGGCATGGCTAAATACTGAAAAAAACAATGGCGGTATTAAAGGAGTTAAATTTCCTTTGGTATCTGATTTATCAAAAACCATTTCTGAAAATTACGATGTTTTAGCCGGTGAATATGATTATACCGACGATGGAGAACTTGAATTTGACGGAGATGCTGTTGCATATCGCGGATTATTTTTGATTGATAAACAAGGGGTTGTTCGCCATCAGGTAGTCAATGATCTTCCATTAGGCCGTAGTGTTACCGAAGCCTTAAGAATGGTTGATGCATTGCAATTTTTCGAAGAAAATGGCGAAGTTTGCCCTGCAGACTGGCATGCAGGAGACGAAGGAATGAAAGCAACTGCAGAAGGTGTTGCAAAATATCTTTCAAAATAAATAGGATCTAAAACTTTTATCATATAAAAAAGCCCTTTTTCAAGGGCTTTTTTATTCCAGTTTTTTTGCTTCTTCCCAGTATACATCCATTTCAGCTAAGCTCATTTCGCGCAATGATTTACCAAGTTTCTTTGCATGTTCCTCTAAATACTGAAATCGGGATTTAAATTTTTTATTCGTGCGTTCCAAAGCATCTTCAGGGTTAATTTCCAGAAAACGGGCATAATTAACCAATGCAAATAACAAATCGCCCAATTCACTTTCCATTCTTTCCTTACTGCCCTTATTGTCGACTTCAGATTTTAGTTCGTTTAACTCCTCTATAACCTTTTCCCATACCTGTTCGGGCTTTTCCCAATCGAACCCAACTCCCCTGGCCTTTTCCTGCATACGGTATGCTTTTACAAGAGGAGGAAGTGATAATGGTACCCCTTCAAGAACTGATTTATATCCCCCTTTAAGTTTGAGGCTTTCCCAATTATCCTTTACCTCTTCAGCATTTTTCACTTTAATATCTCCAAAAATATGAGGATGACGATAGATTAATTTCTCAGAAATTGAGCTTAAAACATCTGTGATATTAAAAGCATTATGCTCTTCTCCAATTTTTGCATAAAAAACAAGATGTAACATTAAGTCACCTAATTCCTTTTTTATACCATCCAAATCCTTATCTAAAATAGCTTCAGAAAGTTCATAGGTTTCTTCGATGGTGAGGTATCTTAAACTCTCAAGGGTTTGCTCCTTATCCCAAGGACATTTAGCCCTTAGTTCATCCATAATATCAAGCAATCTCTTGAAAGCCAATAAACGTTCATCCAACATATTTTGTGTATTTGAAAATTAATATGCTTTGGCAAATACCACTCTTTCCTTCGAAGGGCTTCCGGAAAAAATGCATTTACCTTCTTCTTGAGGGTTATTCAAAAGAATGGTACGAATGGTTGCTTTTGTTTCTTCTTTAATCTTTAACTCAGTTTCAGGAGCTCCATCCCAATGGGCCATCACAAATCCCCCTTTTTCAATTTGTTCTTTAAATTCATCCCAGGTATCTACACTAAAAGTATTATTTTCTCTTAAATGTAAAGCCCTTTGATATAGATTATGCTGAATATCATCAAGAAGTTTCACAATAACATTTTCAATTCCTTCAATAGGAACAATTTCCTTATTTAGGGTATCCCTTCTTGCAATTTCGATGCTATTATTTTCCAAATCCCTTGGCCCTATTGCCAAACGAACAGGAACTCCCTTAAATTCATATTCCGAAAATTTCCAACCCGGTTTATAGGTATCCCTATTATCATATTTAACAGAAATTCCTTTTGATTCGAGGAGTTGCTTAATTGATTTGACTTTTTCATTTAATTGTTCAAGTTGTTCATCCGTTTTATAAATCGGGATAATAACAACCTGAACCGGAGCAAGTTTTGGAGGCAATACCAATCCTTTATCATCAGAATGCGACATAATCAAAGCCCCTATTAATCGTGTTGATACTCCCCAACTGGTAGCCCAAACATACTCTAGCTTATTTTCTTTTGATAAAAATTTTACATCAAAAGCTTTGGCGAAATTTTGGCCCAAAAAATGCGAGGTTCCTGCTTGTAAAGCCTTACCATCCTGCATCAAAGCCTCTATACAATAGGTATCGATAGCTCCTGCAAATTTTTCACTTTGCGATTTCATCCCTTTTAATACCGGGACTGCCATCCAGTTCTCAACAAAATTTGCATAAATATCCAATATTTTTAAAGTCTCTTCCTTCGCTTCCTGGCTAGTTTCGTGAGCAGTATGACCTTCTTGCCATAAGAATTCGGCAGTTCTCAAAAACAATCGGGTTCTCATTTCCCATCTAACAACATTTGCCCATTGGTTGATAAGTAACGGTAAATCACGGTATGACTGAATCCACTTTCTATAAGTATCCCAAATAATGGTTTCAGAGGTCGGTCTAATAATCAATTCTTCCTCAAGTTTAGCATCTTCATCTACTACAATGTCTTTTCCATTCTCAGATATCTTCAAACGATAATGTGTGACTACGGCGCACTCTTTGGCAAACCCTTCTACATGACTGGCTTCCTTATTAAAAAAGGACTTTGGGATAAATAAAGGGAAATATGCATTTTCATGCCCGGTATCTTTAAACATTTTATCCAAGGCGGCTTGCATCTTTTCCCAAATTGCATATCCATATGGTTTAATGACCATACATCCCCTAACAGCTGAATTTTCTGCTAAATCTGCCTTTACAACCAGTTCATTATACCATTGAGAGTAGTTTTCCTCTCTTGTTGAAAAATTTTTAGCCATATTTAATTTTGGTATAGTATTTGCTTAATTTTAGAGTGTTTAATAATGGCAAAAATACTAAAATAATTCTGTACATTAACACGAACGATTGAATTACAACAATATTAAAGGAGGGAAATACCATGAAAACCAAACTTACACTTCTAATTATTACAATCATTTTCCTATCTTCCTGCTCAACAACTTATTATAGTTCTATTCCGTATGATGATGTTTATTATAATGGACAAGATCAAAATAATAATACAGTAGCCGATAATAATGGCTATAATGAAGTTGAGGTTTATGAAGGAGAATATGATCCGGAATATGCAGAAGAAGGCCAAGATACAATATATTTAGACGAAAATCCGGAATATGGCCCGGACTTTAACTCATATTATAATTACTTATATACTGCAAGACTCCGAAGATTTCATCACCCATACAATAGTTTCGGCTATTATAATAACTACTATACCAATATGTATTGGTATGAGTCGAACCCATATTTATGGGGAAGCAGCATTTACTCAAACTTAGCATGGATGTACCCTTACGACAACTTTGGCTGGTATGGGAATTTCCATATAGGTTTAAGTTGGGGTTTTGGTGGTTATGGTATGGGTTGGCCCTATTATTATGGTTGGCCTCATTACGGAATTGGTTATTATGGGTACAATTATTATGGTTACGGATACGGTTATTATAATCCTTATTACTATACACAAGGTTATTATTACAATAGTCAGGATAGTTATTCGGAATATTATCGCCACCGTCCTAGTAATGGGCGAAATTATGACCGCTCTTCCAGAACGCAAGGCACTTTTGGTGAAATGTACGAGAAAAAATATTATGCTTCTCGAGAGGATCGAAACCCAAACAATGCCGAACGAACTAACAATAGAGACCCTAAGGCATTTACAAACAAATCACTAACTACAGGAACTCCTTCGACCGGAAGAAATCGTAGTAATACCACTATTGCCAATGGATCGGCCGGCGGTAATTTAAATCTTCCTTATAGTAGATTAAATAATGCTGATAGGTCAACTAATCAAGAAAAAACAACTATTCAAACTCAAAAATCGTATAGTAAACCTCAAGCAAATAGAAACAGCAGTATTATAAATTCTCAAAGAATTAACAATCAAAGCACAAATACTGTTAAAACCTATCAAAAACCCGTTTTAAAATATAGTAAACCAAATACCTTTAATTCACCAAATAATAGAAATACCAATACACGACAATATAGTACTCCTCCAAAAAGCATAAATTCGGGAGCTAAAATTGGTACTCCGTCAAATACAAGGCAGTCAACTAATACTGTAGGAAATTCTACAAGGAAAATAATCACTGCTCCTTCAAGATCAAGCAAGAATTATTCATCGCCTGCACAATCGAACGGAAGGCCAATCTCAATAACAAGACCATCCTCTTCAGGAAGTAGATCTTATTCAACTCCTAGCAGATCATCTGGTTCTTATTCAGCACCCACAGGATCAGGCAGTAGAAGTGTATCTTCAGGATCAAGTAGTGGATCATCGGTTCAAGGTTCATCTAGCAGTAGCTCATCATCATCTGGAAGTTCATCCGGAGGAGGATCAAGAGGTGAGAGAAAATAAAAATTCATCATTTTATAAATAGTCAAATACAAATTCGTTATGAGAAAGATAATATTTGCAATCATATTTTTCTTAGGGAGTACTGTTACATTTGCTCAAAGTGCGCTGGATGCACTACGATATTCATACATCTGGCATGGAGGGAATGCAAGATACATGAGTATGGGAGGAGCATTTGGAGCCTTGGGGGCCAATACTTCGGTTTTCAGCACTAATCCAGCAGGAATTGGATTGTTCAATAATCCTGAATTTAATATCTCTTCATCATTACTGAACTCAAAATCTGAATCAGTATATAATGGAGACAAAGGAACAGATTCACGCTTTAATACTTCGCTAGGTAATATAGGAATTGTTTTAACCAAAGAATATTTAAATATTCAGACCTATGGTAAATGGAAAAATGTTCAATTTGGCTTTGGCCATAATCAATTAAAAAACTTTAACCGATCGATTCATATTGTTGGGAATAACACCTCAAATTCAATTGCCGATATGTATGCTGAATTAGCAAATGGATCTAGTGTCCTGGAAATTGAAGATGATACTTATGGTGAATACACCTATGACCTAAACCCTGCGTGGTGGTCTTTTTTATTTAATAATATTGAAAACACAAACCAATATTATGGAAATACACCTCCCGGTGGCGTATATCAAAATAAATTTATTGAGTCATGGGGCTCTATGAATGAAGTCAGTCTTACTTTTGGAGCTAATTATGATAACAAACTTTATTTAGGTGCCACCATTGGAATCCTTTATTATAATTATCAGGAAAGAAGTACTTATACTGAAAATGCTTTAAGTTCTAATATTCCGAGCTCAACTTTTCGGTCCCTTGCAATTGAAGATAGATTAGATTCAAAAGGCACCGGTTTCAATTTTAAACTTGGCGCAATTTACCGCGCCAACGATTGGTTAAGGTTTGGCTTAGCAATACATACTCCTACTTATTTTGCTCAAATTCAGGATGAATGGGATATTTCAATAGGATCGACATGGGATAGTTATAGTGATACTACTGCCTATTCACCAGTTGGTTTTTACGAATATAATCTGACAAGTCCACTTAAAACCTTGGCCAGTGTTGCCTTTATTATTAAAAATTACGGACTTATTAGTGCCGATTTTGAAGTAATTGATTATTCGACTGCAAAACTTCAAGCACCTAATTATAATTTTGCATCAGAAAACGATGATGTTCGAATGACTTATACCGCCGCTGGTAATATAAAACTAGGGACTGAATGGCGGGTTAAAAACTTTAGCTTTAGAGGGGGGTTCAGTTACTATGGCAGCCCTTACAAGAAAAATATCAATGATGCCTCAGCTACTTCTTATTCATTGGGCATTGGATATAAAGAACGGAACTTTTATTTTGATGTTGCATGGGTAATTACAAATCAAAGTGAAGATTACTACTTGTACGGATATAAGAATGTAACCGCCAATAAAGCAGTAAATAGTTTTAATAATTCAAATTTCTTAATCACTTACGGTTATAGATTCTAGTCAAATTATATAAAAAAAGGGGCTGAAAATTCAGCCCCTTTTTTTATGAGTTCATTTTGCTATTCAACTGCCTCGGCAATTGCGTCGTCAACTAAAATTCGGCCACAATACTCGCATACTATGATTTTTTTATGCATACGGATATCCAATTGGTGTTGAGGAGGAATCTTGTTAAAACATCCACCACAAGAATCTCTTTCTATTTTTACAACCGCTAAACCATTTCGTGCATTTTTTCTGATTCGTTGATAAGCAACAACCATTCTTTCTTCAACAAATTTTTGGTTTGTTTTTGATTTAGTCAATAAATCTGATTCTTCATTTTCAGTATCAATAATAATATCCTCTAGCTCACTTTTCTTAATTGCCAAATCATTCTTACGTTCATCAAGAATCACTTGAGATTTTTTTATCTCAGCTTTAATATTTTCAAGTTTAAATGAAAACTCTTTTATTCTCTTTTCACTCAACTGAATTTCCAGATTCTGAAATTCTAACTCTTTGCTTATTGAGTCATATTCACGATTGTTCCGAACGTTCATTTGTTGCTCCTGATATTTTTTTATCATCGCCTGGCTTTCCTTAATAGCAGCTTCTTTTTCAACGATTTGATTGCTCAAAGAATCCAATTCGAGTGTATATTTTTCGATCCTTGTGTCTAAACCTGCTATTTCATCTTCCAGATCCTGAACTTCCAATGGCAACTCACCTCTAACAATGCGAATTTTATCTATATGGGAATCAATCAACTGAAGATTATAAAGTGCTCTAAGTTTCTTCTCTATTGTAACTTGAAGGTTATCTTCAGATTCATTTGAGAATACATAACCTGCTTGCTTGGTCTCTTCGCCGGCCACAGTTGGTTCTAATTCTGATTCATTATTTTTAGCTTCTGCTTTTGCCATAATAATTATATTTTTATTTAAAAGTAATTTATGGGGTTCGTATTTAGTCCCGAAATTTGGAGTGCAAAGTTAGGGATTTTTTCAATAAGTATTGTATGGATTAATTCTTTTGTAAATTGTTCACTTTCATAGTGTCCAATGTCGGCAATTATCAATTTATCTTCAGCTTCAAAAAAGTCGTGATACTTAATATCACCGGTAATAAAAATATCGGCACCACTTGATATTGCTTTCTTGATCAGAAAGCTACCTGCTCCTCCACAAACAGCAACACGCTTAATTGGTTTATCCAACAATTTACTATGCCTGATGGTGTGTATATTGAAAATATTTTTTAACTGATCCAAAAAAACTACTTCATCCAATTCTGTTTTCAATTCCCCAACTATACCTGAACCAAATTCCTGATATTGATTTTCAAGTTTAAAAATATCAAATGCCACCTTCTCGTATGGATGTGATGAAAGCAATGCATCAATTATTTTTTGTTCTTTATGAAACGGATAAATGGTTTCTATCCTGATCTCGGCTTCATAATGCAATTCATTTTTCGCTCCTACAAATGGGTTTGTTTCATCATTACCTTTAAATGTACCTGTTCCTTCAGAGTTAAAAGAACAACTATCATAATCCCCAATTTGGCCAGATCCGGCTTCAAATAAAGCATTACGCACCTTTTCAGCATAATTATGAGGACAAAAAGTGACAATTTTACGAAATAAGTCTTTCTTAGTATCCAGAACGGAAATATTTGTCAAACCAAGTTTTTGTGCAATCGTTCCATTCACACCCTGAATAATATTATCCACATTTGTATGCATGGCATAAACAGCAATATTATACTTTATCGCATCTACGATAATCCGTTCAACTGAATTTTTTCGATTAATTTTGTTGATCCCTTTAAAAATTAAGGGATGATGAGAAATAATCAACTCAAAACCTTTATCAATTGCCTCCTTTAAAACTCCTTCCGTAACATCTAGGCAAATCAATGCATTCTTAACTTCATCCTGAGGATGGCCAATAATTAACCCTGAATTATCGTAGCTTTCTTGCAAAGGAATTGGGGCATAGTCCTCTAAAATACTAATCAAACTTTCAATTTTCATTCTCTTGCTTATTCGGTTATATCAATCTTACAACTGATCTTTTTTAATTGTATCTTCCTGAATTTATCAAAGATATAACATTTATTACCCTATGTGAAACCAATGGAATTGAAATTTTGATTAATTTTATTGTTGTTGTTTTTTAAAATTTACTTTGTAATTTTAAGCTGTGAACATCATCAGAATAATTTTATTTCCGGTAGCTTGTCTATATGGGCTATTTATGGCCTTCCGAAATAAACTTTTTGACTGGGGGATTTTACCTTCGGAAAGTTTTAATATTCCTGTCATTTCTGTTGGAAACCTTTCGTATGGCGGAACCGGAAAAACACCTCATATTGAATACCTGATACGATTACTACAAGATAAATTTAAAATTGCAACATTAAGTCGTGGCTATGGCCGAAAATCAAATGGCTTTGTTCTTGCAAATAAAAAATCAACCTACTTCGACATTGGTGATGAATCACTTCAATACAAACAAAAATTTGATAAAATTGAAGTAAGTGTTGATGCTTATCGCAGAAGAGGAATTAAAATCCTAAAAAATTTATTTCCAAAACTAGGATGCATTTTGCTTGATGACGCTTATCAACATCGTTTTATAAAACCGGGATTATCAATCTTATTAACCGATTATCATAAACTTTTTGTAAATGATTACCCAATACCAACAGGTACCCTTCGTGAGTTCAGATCAGGGTTTAAAAGGGCTGATATTATTATTGTGACCAAAACTTTTTCTGTTTTCTCACCTATCACCAAACGCCGGTTAACTGAGTTAATCAAACCACTTAAGCACCAAAAATTATATTTCTCATATGTAAAAAATGGTGATTTCGTACCAATACCAGGCGTTAAACAAATAACCGAAAGAGCCAGATATAATACAATATTACTCTTTGCAGGAATTGCAAATTCATATCCGCTTCAGGAATATCTCAAAACATTTTGTAGTGAACTAATTACCATGAACTTTCCCGATCATCATAAGTATATACCAAAGGATATTGAAAAAATAAAACATACCTATGCCGAAATTTTTTCGAGGAATAAAATTATCATTACTACAGAAAAAGATGCCATGCGCATCATTAAAACTGATTTAATTAAACAAATAAATGATTTACCAGTATATTACACACCCATTGAAATCAAATTTCATGCAGGAGGAGAAACTGAAATAAATAATCAAATTTTAGAATATGTTAGCACGCATCCAGGAAACAGTAAATTATATAAACAGCCAATTTGATCATAAACCAAAAGTTGGGATCATCCTTGGAACCGGATTAGGAGGATTGGTAAACGAAATCGAAATAAAACACATAATTCCATATGAATCGGTTCCAAATTTTCCTGTATCAACAGTTGTAGGTCATCAAGGCAGGTTAATATTTGGAATTTTAGGTGGGAAAAATGTTGTTGCGATGCAAGGACGCTTTCATTATTATGAAGGTTATACAATGCATGAAGTTACTTTCCCCGTACGTGTGATGAAGTCTCTTGGGATTGATACTTTGATCGTATCAAATGCAAGTGGAGGAGTTAATCCTTCGTTTGAGGTAGGTGACATTATGCTGATAACCGATCATATTAACCTGATGCCCAACCCATTAATCGGAAAAAACTTCGACGAATTAGGCCTGCGCTTTCCGGATATGAGTGAGGTTTATGACAAGAACTTAATTAAAGAAGCAACTAAAATTGCACGTCATCACAATATCAAATACCAAAAAGGAATTTATGCAGGAGTTTCCGGTCCTACTTTTGAAACTCCGGCCGAATATAAATATATTCATACCCTTGGAGCTGATGCAGTTGGTATGTCTACAATACCGGAAGTGATCGTAGCCCGGCACATGAATTTGACCTGCTTTGCCATATCGGTTATCTCTGATCTGGGGATTGAAGGTGAAATTGTCGAAATTTCTCATCAGGAGGTAATTGATGCAGCAAGCACAGTCGAACCTAAAATGACCATTATTATAAAAGAACTTTTAGAAGCCTTATAAATTGGCTTATTTTGTTCCGGAATTAATTTCTCATGTCGGGTCAGATGAAAATTAGTATCATTGCAATAAATAATATTCAACTTGGAAATTTCTGAAAACATCGCATATAAAAACAAAGGCAAAATTTATTTTGCATCGGATTTCCATTTAGGCGTTCCGGATTATGAAAGAAGCCTGAAACGTGAAAAACTATTGGTTTCCTGGTTAGATGAAATTAAGGAAGATGCATCCATCATTTTTTTAATGGGCGATGTCTTCGATTTTTGGTTCGAATACAAAACAGTTGTTCCAAAAGGCTATGTCAGGCTTTTGGGTAAATTGGCAGAACTTAGTGATAAAGGAATCCAGATTCATCTTTTTAAAGGCAATCATGATATTTGGGCTTTCAATTATTTAACAAAGGAATTAAACATCAAGCTTCATCGCGAACCGATCATTACACAGTTTGGTTCAAAAATGTTTTATTTAGCTCATGGAGATGGCCTTGGACCGGGAGACAAAGGCTATAAATTTCTTAAAAAAGTATTTGAGTTTAAACCAAATCAATTCCTGTTTAAGTGGCTGCACCCTGATCTGGGAACCAGAATGGGATTGTATTTCTCTAAAAAAAGCAGAATTGCAAATATAGCACGAGATGGTAAGCCTGAAAACAAAATCCCGCTTGAGAAAGAGATGCTCTATATTTTTGCTTCCGATAAACTAAAAGAATTCCCTCACATCAATTATTTTGTCTTTGGGCATATGCATATCCCAACTCAGTATCCATTATCAAATAATTGCGAGCTGATTGTTTTAGGTGATTGGATCACCAATTTTAGTTATGCCGTTTTTGATGGTGAGAAGATGCAATTGAAATATTATACACAGGCTTAAATTTTCTTATCGAATAAGCTTATCATTCTTCCAAAAAATCGTTTTTCAAAATTCCAGAAAAATTTAAACTGTCCAAAGATAAATCCGTATATCAACAACAAAGCATTGTAGAGCGGTAAGGTTATTAAAAGAAATATCAGGATGGCAATCCACCAATTGTTTGAATGGTTCAAATTAATTAATTCCAGAATTAAGTCTTCAACGTAGAGTACAGAAAATCCGGTACACGAAAAAACGATCAATATGATAATAACCTGAAGACCTGATTGGATCCCCCAGCGTTTCTTAAGTTTTTGAATAAAATTCAGTGGCTCTGTCATCGAAAAAGTTGTTTTTAGTTGGTTGCAGCATCAGAAATAAAAATTATTATACCTTTACATTTACTACTTTAGTATCCTCATATAAAATTACAATATGAACAATAAATATCGGGTTTTTTTCGCAGCATTTGGGTTTTTATTAACCCTTTTCATGATTTGGTATTTTTCGGATATTGTCATCTATGTTATTATATCTGCCGTTTTATCAATGATCGGGCACCCGCTTGTTCGTCGCTTTGATAAAATTAAGTTCTGGAAATTTTCAATGCCCCACGGATTAAGTGCATTATTGGCACTGCTCATTATTTTTATTGCTTTTATCGGGTTTATTTGGTTTTTCACTCCGCTAATCCTATCACAAGCTCAAATGATTTCAAATCTTAATATTCCCGAACTTGTGAATTATTTTAAAGGACCCATTGATTCACTTAAGGAAACTCTAGCCCATTATAATGTTTTATCGGGCGACAAATCCATTGAAGGAGCAATTGAGACACAAATTCAATCGATGGTTAACATTGCCACCTTTTCAAGTCTGGCTCAAAACCTATTAAGCACAACCGGTGCATTGTTTATGGCCTTATTCTCCATTCTTTTTATAACCTACTTCTTTCTGCGTGAAGAAAAAATGTTTGAGAATCTTGTACTCCTACTAAGCCCTGAAAAATACATAGATAAAGTGAAACGTATCCTTGCTCAAACCAAATCACTTTTAACTCGCTATTTTATTGGCTTAATGATGGAAGTTTTATCAATGATGATTCTTATTACAGTTGGATTGTCTATTTTAGGAATTGAAGGAGCCCTTATTATTGGGTTTTTGGGAGGATTAATGAATATTATTCCTTACCTAGGACCAATTATCGGAGCAACTGTGGGTGTTGTTTTTGGAATTACAACATCTCTGAATATGGGAATTTATGATAAAATTGATTTTCTTGCCTTTGGTATTGTTGGAGTATTTGCAATTGCAAATCTATTTGATAACTTTCTGCTTCAACCGTTAATTTATTCAAATAGTGTGAAAGCCCGCCCAATTGAGATTTTTATTGTAATTATCATGGCTGGCAGTATGGCTGGTATTCCGGGAATGATGCTGGCTATTCCTTCTTATACTGTGATCAGGATTGTTGCAAAAGAATTTTTAAGTCAATCCAGAATTGTGCAAAAACTTACCGAGAAGTTATAAATAAAACCTCTTTCAAGGTTTTATACTTTCATAATATCATTTTCTTTTATATCCATAAGCTTATCAACTTTTTCGATAAATTTATTCGTAAGCTCCTGAATTATGTCTTGTGTTCGTTTTGCCTCATCTTCAGCTAGTCCTTCTTTTTCTAGTTGCTTGATATATTCATTTGCCGATCTTCTTGCACTTCTGATACTAATTTTTGATTTCTCAGCCTCAGCTTTAGCCTGCTTCACAAGCTCAAGTCTTCGTTGCTCTGTAATGGCTGGCACAAGAATTCTTAACACTTCACCTTCATTTGAAGGATTAAAGCCTAAATTTGCAGCCAGAATAGCTTTTTCGATATCGTGAAGGATAGATTTATCCCAAGGCTGAACTATGATTTGCCTTGGATCGGGAGTATTAATATTGGCAGTTTGAGCAATTGCAGTAGGTACACCATAATAATTGACCATTACACCATCAAGCATTTGCGGACTGGCTTTTCCTGCTCTGATCTTTTGAAACCCTTTTTCGAGGTGAAGCATCGCACCCTGCATGCTCTCTTCTGCTTCATCCAAACAAAATTGTACTTCTTCATTCATAATTTTAGTCTTAATTATTATTTTGCGGGGGCAAAATTAAAAAAATCTTTTAATCATGTTCAGTTTTTTACAATAGTCCCGATTTCTTCACCCATTAACGCTTTTTTCAAATTGCCTTTAGTATTCATATCGAAAACAAATATTGGCATTTTATTTTCCTTACATAAAGTAAAAGCGGTCAAATCCATAATTTTCAATTGCTTCTGATACGCTTCATCAAAAGAAATATTTTTAAACTTCTTAGCTTCCGGATATTTTTCAGGATCAGCATCATAGACCCCATCAACCCGAGTTCCTTTAAAAATGGCATCGGCATTAATTTCAATTGCCCTTAAAGCAGAGGCAGTATCAGTTGTAAAATAAGGGTTTCCGGTTCCTCCTCCAATAATCACGATCGTACCTTTCGATAAATATTCCTTAGCTATTCTTCCCGACATTGGCTCAGCAATGGGATCGATCGCCAAACCTGATAAAAGTTTGGTATTTTTTCCTTGCTCCTCAATTGCCGACTGAAGAGCCAAGCTGTTGATTACTGTTGCAAGCATTCCCATATAATCACCTTGTGCACGATCGAAACCCTGACCGGCTCCCTGAAGGCCACGAAAGATATTCCCTCCGCCAATAACTATAGCAATTTGAACCCCCATACTTGCCGCTTCCGCAATTTCTGAAGCATAGGTTTTTAATCGCACTTGATTAATGCCATATTGTTGATCACCCATTAAGGATTCCCCACTCAGCTTTAAAAGAATTCTTTTATATTTCATAAAAATGCCAAAATTTGAATTTTATATGGTCTTCAATTATTTTGAATACTGCAATGTATAAAAATTGAACTAGAATTTAGGATCAAAGGTTTCATAATTATTATCAAGCCTTCTAAACCGTACGAAAAGATTCCGAGCTTCAACAAACGAGTTGTTATTCGCCCAGAAATGATATGTAGTATCTGCGGCAAACCCGATTTGATACTTAGTTACTCCAAGTTGCCCAAAATCAAGAGTTGCTATATATAATGGATATTCACGTTCGATCCAAAACTTTGAACTGAATGCAGTAATTTTTTCAACTTCCCAAACCGAATTACTCTTAAATACGATTATCCCTTCATAGTTATTGAAAGTTCGTAAATTGAAATACAATTGGAATTCATCAGGCGGATAAATGATATCTTCCACACTAGAGTAAATATTTGATTCTTCATCAACCGGATTGTTCTTGAAACAAGTACTACTTGTCATTGCAAAAACAATGAAAAACAAAAGTGTTATTTTTACTATTCTTGTCATTGATTTATAAAAATACAAAATTATGCATTTCTACCATGACATTGTTTGTATTTTTTTCCACTTCCACATGGACACGTTTCGTTTCTACCAACTTTTTTCTCAACTTTTACAGGTTGTGTAACTGATTGTTGTTGAGTATCGCTATGTGCTTCTGAAAGCAGATCCTTACGTTCCTCTTTGTACTTACTCCTATCAGATTTTCCAATGTGGGCTTCACTTACACCCTTTGAATCAACAAGAGGAATATCTGCTTTTGTAAGAAAGGTAACAATATCATTATTAATCTTTTGAACCAGTGTTTTAAACAACTCAAAAGATTCGAATTTATAAATTAATAATGGATCTTTTTGTTCATAAGTCGCATTCTGAACCGATTGTTTTAAGTCGTCCATCTCTCGCAAATGTTCTTTCCATGAGTTATCCAGCATGGCAAGTGAAATTCCCTTCTCCATCGAAAGAACGACTTCACGTCCGCCATCGTTATAAGCACGCTTTAAATTTGCGATAACGTTCATGGTTTTACGACCATCTGAAAACGGAATGGCAATATTTTCGTAATGTGTATTCCTTTCAAAAACGTCTTTAATTACCGGATAGGCTTTTTCCCCGATATTTTTTGACTTCATTTCATAAGAGCTGTAAACATTTTCGAATAAAATCAAATTTGCTTCATCAGCCTTCATTGAAAGAAAATCTTTTTCGTTAAATGGCGATTCACATGCAAATGTCTTTAGAAGAGCCATTTCAAATCCTTCATAGTCACCAGATGACTGATAATCTGTAACTAATTGTTCCCCAACATCAAATATCATATTTGAAATATCTACACTTAGTCGTTCACCAAATAAGGCGTGTTTTCTTTTCTTGTAAATCACTTCACGTTGGCTATTCATTACATCATCATATTCAAGCAGTCTCTTTCTGATTCCAAAGTTATTCTCTTCAACTTTTTTCTGGGCACGCTCGATTGATTTTGTAATCATTGAATGTTGGATGACTTCGCCTTCCTTTAGGCCAAGTTTATCCATGATGTTAGCAATCCGGCCGGATCCAAACATTCTCATCAAATCATCTTCAAGTGAAACAAAAAACTGCGAACTACCCGGGTCACCCTGACGACCGGCCCTACCACGCAACTGCCTGTCAACCCTGCGAGAATCGTGACGCTCGGTACCGATGATGGCTAAACCACCTGCATCCTGTACGCCTTTTCCAAGCTTAATGTCGGTACCCCGACCAGCCATGTTGGTTGCAATGGTAACTGTTCCCGGCAAACCCGCTTCAGCAACGATATCAGCTTCCTTTTGATGCAATTTGGCATTTAAAACATTGTGTTTGATATTCCTTCGGGTAAGCATTCGGCTCAGCAATTCAGAAATTTCTACCGAGGTAGTTCCGACAAGTACCGGCCTTTTTGCTTTTATCAAACTATCAATTTCATCGATAACCGCATTAAATTTTTCACGGGTAGTTTTATATACCAGGTCTTCCATATCTTTTCGAATAACCGGCCTGTTTGTGGGGATCACAACCACATCCAATTTATAAATATCCCAAAATTCGCCTGCTTCCGTTTCGGCAGTCCCGGTCATACCCGAAAGTTTACGGTACATTCTGAAATAGTTTTGCAAAGTAATGGTGGCATAAGTTTGAGTAGCAGCCTCAACCTTTACATTTTCTTTTGCTTCAAGAGCCTGGTGCAAGCCATCTGAATACCTACGACCTTCCATAATACGGCCTGTTTGCTCATCAACAATTTTAATCTTATTATCGATGATAACATATTCGATATCTTTTTCGAAAAGTGCATACGCTTTCAACAACTGATTAACGGTATGTACACGATCAGATTTGATGGCATAATCGCGAAGTACTTTATCTTTTTTGTTCCGTTTTTTATTTTCAGTTACATCCTCTTTCTCAATTTCAGCCAATTCTGATCCAATATCGGGGAGCAAATAAAAGTCTTCTTCCTGATAAGATTCCGTCATCACATCAATCCCTTTTTCAGTGATATCAATAGTGTTTTGCTTTTCATCAATAACAAAAAACAATTCATCATCGATTAGGTGCATGTGCTTGGCCTGTTCTTGCAAATAAAAATTTTCGGTTTTTTGCATCAGGGCACGCATGCCAGGTTCACTTAAAAACTTGATCAGTGCTTTGTTTTTGGGTAATCCGCGATAAGCCCTGAACAATAATTCCCCACCTTTTTTCTCATCTTCGGCATTGGGAGTTCCTGTCAATAACTTCTTCGCTTCGGCTAGTATCTTAGTAACCAATGTTTTTTGGGCCGTATGCAATTTATGTACCGGAGGTTTCAATTCATCAAATTCCTGGATATCGCCTCGTGGCGTTGGACCTGAAATAATCAAAGGAGTTCGGGCATCATCAATTAATACCGAGTCGACCTCATCCACAATTGAAAAATTATGGGGCCGTTGAACCAATTCATCCGGATTACTGGTCATGTTATCTCTCAAATAATCGAATCCGAATTCATTGTTAGTACCGAATGTAATATCAGCCAAATAAGCTTTTCGTCGTTCTTCCGAATTTGGTTGGTGCTTATCGATACAATCGACTTTCAAACCATGAAACTCATATAAAACGCCCATCCATTCGGCATCACGTTTTGCAAGATAATCGTTAACAGTAACTACATGAACCCCTTTACCCGTTAAAGCATTCAGGTAAACGGGCAGTGTTGCTACCAGCGTTTTACCCTCACCGGTCCCCATTTCCGCAATTTTACCCTGATGCAAAATAACGCCACCAATTAACTGAACATCATAATGAACCATATTCCAGGTAATCATCGTACCCCCGGCGATCCATTTATTATTATAATATGCTTTATCTCCAACTATATTTATGCTTTCACGCTTTGCTGCCATATCCCGATCCCTTTGGGTGACAGTAACCTCAATTTTTTCATTTTCAAAAAACCTTTTTGCAGTTTCTTTCATCACAGCAAATGCCTCGGGAAGGATTTCATCAAGTATTTCCTGACTCTTATCGTAGCTTAGCTTCTCCAGTTTATCTAGGGTATCATACATTTTTTCCTTTTCCCCGACTGAAACTGTATCGCTCTCAATTTGCTGTCTTAACTCCTTGATTTGATTTTCTTCGGGCTCAATATAATCTTTTATTCTTTGCTTGAACTCAGCTGTTTTAGCTCTTAACTCATCATTGGATAATTTGGTAATTCCGGTGTAAGCTTCTTTAATTTTTTTAAGAGTAGGCGTTACCTCCCTAAGATCCCTATCAGATTTAGTTCCCAGTAAATTTTTTATCGCATTAAGCATAGTTGGTAATAATAAAGTTAAATAACAGCTAGATCAATAATCATTCCTGAGCCAATTCATTGCAATCTATGACAGATCGTCAGCACAGAATTTTTTTCAAAGCTTTTTTAATTGAATTCTTATAATTTATTCGAAACAAAAATAGTTTAAAATTCTTAATTATTGCTGATGAAATAGCACTGAACTAAAGCTTTCAGTGCTTGAATTCAGATTTAAAAGATTGACTGAATCCCATCCATGGTACTAAAGCCGGATTTTGCATGATCACACCCTGCGGATCAATTAAGAGATATGCCGGGAGCGCATTAATTTGATAAATATCAGCAATATCAAATACTTTATCTGTGAGGAAAAATTTCCACGGATATTTTTTAATTAAATCATTCAGAATGTTTTTGGATGTATTAATCGCAACACTTACAAATTGAACATCTTTGGCATAATGCTGATACAATTCCGCAATACTATCCATTTCCCTGATACAATCGTTACATGGAACAGTGAAGAACTGAATAAAAGTAACTCGATTCGATGGATCAGGAATGTTAAAATTATTGCCCTCTAAATCCGTTAACTTATACGTGGGTATTTTTGTACCGGGTTGGAGGTAATTTAGCTGCTGTGCCATACTTTTAGCAATTTGTGTATGGTAAGAATTGCCGGAGCGCTTAGCGATTTCATCAAACAATTTAAGAATAGAAGCATGATTTGCTGATGGAATGAAGTACAAATCATAAATAATTTTCAAGAGGACCATTTCCCTGAATTCAGTATTTTCAAGCATGGGATCCTTTTTCAATAAAGCCGATACAGATTCTAAATCCGCATTTCCAAATATTTTCTGCATCAATAAACTTTGGTCAAAATATTTATTGGGAACCATCAAGTATTTCTCAAACAACTGATTGAAGAAACGCATGTATTCATCATGATGCGAATAAAAAGGCTGATTCTGTAAATACGATTTATAAGCAGATTCCCTGTTTTTCAATCCTGAATTTAATTCAAAAGATGCCAATCTAAGATCGATATACACTTTTAAATAACCACCTGGATTATTGAATAATTGTTTAATCTCTGAACCAAAATCAACAATCAATTTTCTTTCTTTATTCTTATAAATCCGATTAAAATTAGCGACTAAAAACTGATCTGCCCGAAAATTAAACTCACTGATCTGATTGTTCAAATCATCTTTGGGAAGATCGATGAATTGGTATTCTAAATAAGGATTGTTCACAAATGTGATCTGCTCCCTGCTCTTATCATATTTAATGAATAATTTATAAGTTTTATTGGGTTCCAGATATATTTCAGTTTTCTGAAAACCTATCACGAGAATAAATATTTGTGTTGCTTGTAATGTTGTTTTTAATTTAAAAGATCCATCCGGTTGCACAACGCATTCATCAACCTCTTTCATTTTCATTGAAAAAAAATCGGAATAAGTTTTAAGCTTGATCACATATCCAGCTGCATTTTCGGCCTTCCCGTAAATTTTTGTTTCTTGCCCTGATACAACTGAAAACAACAACACAAAAAGAAGGGTAAATAATGTATATTTCTTATTCATTCAAGGCTAATTTTGGCAAAGGTAGTTCTGATTTTTATTGAAAATACGAATGAATGGCTTCAGGAATAAATTGTGCGATATCTCCTTTGTTAAAGTGAATATCCCTGACAATGGACGAATTGATAGCGGTAAACTCAGGGGCAGTCAACATAAAAACAGTTTCCACTTCGGGATATAATCGCTTATTCACCTGCCCGATACTTCGTTCAAATTCGAAATCAGCCGAAGTTCTTAACCCTCTTAGTAGAAATTTTGAGCCAACACTTCTGCAAAAATCAATGGTCAAGCCGGAGTATGTTCGTACGCTAATGCCGGGATTTCCTTCAAACACTTTTTTGATCCAATTTATCCGGTCGTCTAAACTGAAATAATTTATTTTTTGAGAGTTTTCACCAATTGCAATGATAATCTCATCAAACAATGGGATTGCCCTTTTAATTACATTTTCGTGACCGCGAGTGATGGGGTCGAAGGATCCCGGAAAGACGGCTATTTTTTTCATTGCTCAGCTCATTTAAATACAAATATACAAATTCTAACAGTCTTAACTTTTCAAATATAAATTCATCAAATCAATTAAAGAGCTATAAGTGTTTTGCATTGCGAACTTCATTCCCTCTCTGTTCATCCATTCAACCTTGCTGATTCCCTCATTTGTTTGAGGAGTGGGAATGGTTAAATCTGTGCAATTCATTTCATACCAATAAGTCTTCTTTAAAAAATGCTTATTCCCATACATATAAAGATGATATGTTGGATTAAGCGGTGCAATAATCTGAAGGGATTTAAGCCCGGTTTCTTCGCTAACCTCTCTTAAAGCTGCATTTTCTGAAGTTTCATTTTTTTCAATTTTACCTTTAGGCAAATCCCATTTCCCTAATCTGAAAATCATAAGCAAATCATTCCGGTCATTTCGAACAAACCCGCCTGCAGCTTCAATCTTTTCAAATGAATTTTTGAAAAAATTAAAACTTAAATCTAGATTTTCCCCACACAAAAATATGAGCCTGCTATAAATTTCGCTAAAGATAAACTGTTGATATTCCTTACGCATAACTTCATCATTATTAACTTCAACGATCAAATCATCTACCAAAACATTCAACTTTTTTATGTCCTGATCGAAAATAATTTCTTTGGTCAGATAAAAAACTTTATACATTTGCAGTATGAAAATTAATGATGATATAGCAAGAAGCGTTGCCGAATCCTTATTACAAATTAAAGCAATAAAACTAAATATTGCTAATCCATTTACATGGGCCTCGGGATTAAAATCGCCTATTTATTGCGATAACCGAATTACCCTCTCTTATCCAAAAATCAGGACCTATATCCGCCAACAATTTGTTGAGATGATTAATGCAGAATTTGGATCTGTGGATGTAATTGCAGGAGTAGCAACTGGTGCCATTGCGCAAGGAGCATTGGTGGCCCAGGAATTAGGATTGCCATTTGTTTATGTTCGCTCATCTCAAAAAGAGCATGGTTTGAGCAATCAAATTGAAGGAGTTGTTCAATCAGGTCAATCGGTCGTAGTTGTTGAGGATTTAGTTTCGACAGGGAAAAGTAGTCTGGCTGCTGTTAAAGCGCTTCGCGATGCGGGATGCAATGTTAAAGGCATGGTCGCCATTTTTACTTATGAAATGGAAATTGCCAAAACTAACTTTGAAGAAGCTAATTGTAAGTTGGTGACCTTATCAAACTACGACTCCCTGATCAGAAAAGCTGTTGAAAGCAATTATATTTCCGATTCAGATGTTCACTCATTGGTTAAATGGAGAGAAAACCCTGCAAAATGGGGCGCTAAATAGTTTTAACATCATGGAAATAAAAGGTGACCCAATCGAAATTAAAAGTCCGGCAGATCATATTTATAATTTCCTGAACGATTTTAATAATTTTGAGAATCTGATGCCCGAGCAGATCGATCACTGGAAATCGGATTCCGAAAGTTGTTCATTTGAAATAAACAACATGGCAACCATCGAACTCCGGATAACCGAACGTGAGCAAGGGCGCAAACTCAAGATGAATTCAGAAGGAAAGAGTCCTTTTCCATTTCAACTTATTTCTAAGCTTGAGCCGCTTAACGAGAATTTATCAAAATTTAGTTTTGAGATTGATGCCGAAGTAAACCCAATGCTGAGCATGATGGTAAAAAAGCCGCTTCAAAATCTTGTTGAAATTATGGGTCAGAAGCTAAAAACTTTCATGGAAAAATAAGTTTTCAAATTACGAACTCGACTTCTTTCAGGTCACAATCATACATTTCGCCATTTTTGCCTTCCAGTTGCAGTCGTCCAAATTCAGAGATCCCGGTAATTTTAGCAGTGACTTTTTTACGGGAAATAAGATAGGTATGGTATTCTTCGTATCTGTATAACAATGAAATGTATTTTTTATCAATTGACTTAAACAATCCCAGTTCCATTTGCGAATACCAGTGGTTAAGCGAATCACATAGCAATTGTAATGCTTGAATAAGATCCAGGTCTTCTTTCATAAAACGAATAAGGGAAACCGGATTTGGCGCATTGCTGGTAAAAACTTTCTGATTAATATTAATTCCGATGCCCAAAATTGATGCACTCATCACATTGCCTTGGATGAAATTATTTATCAAAATACCTGCAATTTTCTGATCGCCCAAATAAATATCATTGGGCCATTTTATTTTTACCCTATCTTTTGGAGCATATCTTTGAACAAATTCGGCCACAGCCAACGAAACCATTTTGTTAAGAATAAATTGCTTCTCCGGTTTTAAAAATTCAGGCTTGATAATCACGCTTATAATTAAATTTTTTCCGGCCTCGCTCTCCCAATAATTACCCTCCTGCCCTTTTCCATGCTTCTGAAATGAGGTCGTGATTATTGTTCCATCCTCAATATTTTGTTCATTAATCAAATCGACCGCAGTTAAATTTGTGGATTCGACTGTGTTAAATGCTATAATTTTTTTTCCGATCATATCTTGGTTGTTCCTATCTGTTAATCCTGTAAAAATACTAATCAAATTCAACTGAAAATGATTTGAACATGAGAAGATGTTAAATTATTATAAATAGTTTAAAAATAACTATTTTTGCATCAAGACAATATGGTTAGTATGCCTAAAAAATCAAACAAAAAAAATCAAAACAATACAGTTCAAGCAGCTTTAGAGGGAATTTTATCCAAGAAAGGGAAACAGGTGGTGGTACTGGATATGCAAAAGATTCCCAATGCCATAACTTCATTCTTTATTATATGTCAGGGCACATCCCGGCCTCAAACTACTGCCATCGCCGATGCAGTTGAGGAGTTTGTTAAGAATGAAACAGGACACAATGCATGGCATAAAGAAGGTTTTGAAAATGCGGAATGGATTTTGATAGACTATGCTGACGTTGTTGTTCACGTATTTCAGGAGACTAGCAGAAAACATTACAAACTCGAAGAACTATGGGCAGACGCTGAAATTCAACATATTAATAGCGACGATTAAGAATTGAATATTTAAGAAGAAATAACAAAACGACAGAATGGCAGAAAAAGAACCGGAAAAAACACAAGATACCAGCCCGAAAAGCAAAAAACCTAAATTTAGTTTTTATTGGATTTATGGAATATTGGCAGTCTCTTTCCTCATACTTCAAGCTTTAAGCTGGGATAGTGGTTCAGAGAAAGTAAATTGGGGTGAATTAAAAACCATGCTATCCGATGGTGATGTAGAGAAAATTATTTTGGTAAATGGAACGCAAGCTGAGATTTATATTAAAAAGGATCAGTTATCCCGACCGAAATATGAAAAAGTTAGAGGTGGATCTTTTGGAGCCTCAAAGGCTCAATATTATTATAACATTACCTCTCCCGACAGCTTTAAAGACGATGTAAAAGAAGCCCAACAAAACATTGCCAATCCTGTTTATATTGATAATGAAACCCGTAAAAACTGGGGTGGGGAAATTCTTGGATGGATACTTCCACTTTTAATCATGGTTGGTGTCTTTTTCTTCATCATGCGAATGATGAGTAAAGGATCTGGGGGTGCAGGTGGCCAAATTTTTAATATTGGCAAATCCAAAGCACAGTTATTTGATAAAAGTACAAGTGTAAGTCTCAACTTTAACGATGTAGCCGGATTGGAAGAAGCTAAGGTTGAAGTAATGGAAATCGTAGATTTTTTGAAGAATCCATCAAAATATACTACACTTGGAGGCAAAATTCCAAAAGGTGCATTGCTGGTTGGCCCTCCCGGTACAGGAAAAACTCTACTGGCAAAAGCTGTTGCTGGCGAAGCTAAAGTTCCATTCTTTTCCATTTCAGGTTCCGATTTCGTTGAGATGTTTGTTGGAGTTGGTGCCTCAAGGGTACGCGACCTTTTCAAACAAGCAAAGGAAAAAGCACCGTGTATCATTTTTATTGATGAAATTGATGCCATTGGACGTGCCAGAGGCCGTAATGCCATGACAGGAGCCAATGATGAAAGGGAAAATACATTAAACCAGCTTCTGACTGAAATGGATGGCTTTGCTACCAATACTGGTGTTATCATTCTTGCTGCAACAAACCGTGCCGACATTCTCGACCGGGCTTTGATGCGAGCCGGACGATTCGACCGACAGATCCATGTTGAACTTCCCGATCTGGAAGAAAGAAAAGCCATTTTTAATGTTCACCTTAAACCATTAAAATATAATAAAACCATTGTTGTTGAATTTTTGGCTAAACAAACTCCGGGTTTTTCAGGAGCCGATATAGCAAATGTTTGTAATGAAGCCGCTTTGATCGGAGCCAGAAAAAACAAAAAAATCATCGACAAACAAGACTTCATTGATGCAATCGATCGTATCATTGGAGGATTAGAAAAAAGGAACAAAATCATTTCTCAGGCCGAAAAAGGGGTTATTGCATTTCATGAGGCCGGACATGCTGCTGTTAGTTGGTTGCTCGAATATGCTCATCCTTTGGTAAAAGTTACCATCGTTCCCCGTGGAAAAGCACTGGGTGCTGCCTGGTACCTTCCCGAAGAACGTCAAATTACCACATTTGAGCAAATGTATGATGAAATGACCTCAGCTTTGGGAGGCCGTGCTTCCGAGGAAATTAATTTTGGAAAAGTATCGACCGGTGCGTTAAACGATCTTGAGAAAGTAACCAAGCAAGCATTTGCGATGGTTACCTATTTCGGATTGAATAAAAAAATTGGAAACATCAGTTTTTATGATTCAAGTGGACAACAGGAATATTCGTTTCACAAGCCATACAGCGAAAAAACGGCTGAAATAATTGATAGTGAAATAAGCAAATTGGTTGAGGATGCTTATGATCGTGCAAAGGATCTTTTGACCAAAAACAAAGAAAAATTACAAAAGTTGGCAACACTGCTCCTTGAGAAAGAAGTAATTTTTAGTGAAGATCTTGAGAGTGTTTTTGGAAAACGGCCTTTTGGATCTGAAAATAGTGTTAATTCATTGGTTATTGATCCGGATGTAAAAGAGGCATTCGAAAAATTAGTTGAACCAACCGAAAAAAAAGTAACAAAAGCTAAAAAGAAATCGAAAGAGATTGATAAAGCTTAAAAATCGGGGCTAAATGGAAGAAAGTACTTCAAGGGAAAAAATTCTGAAAAAAGTCAGAAATGCTTTAATGAGTAAGCAGGAAAACCCGTTTCAATCCATTGAATTCGAATCAGAAATTTATCAGACTACCGATGAGTCTTTAGACATTACTTTTGCTAAGGCCTTTACCGAGGCAAATGGACAGTTTGTGTATTGCGAATCCCCCGCTGACTTCCCATCGAATCTGAAATTTTTGATGGAACAAAGAGGTTGGGAAGAAGTATTTTGTTTAGATAAAAGCATACAATATGCCCTCGAAAACTCAAAGATCCCATTTAAATCCGCTGAAGAAGATTTCTTGAAAATGAAGGTCGGGATCACCAGATGCGAATTCCTGATTTCACGATTAGGCAGCATTATGGTAAGTTCAAAACAATGTGAAGGAAGAAGGATGAATGCTTTCCCTGAAATTCAGATTGTTTTTGCATTTTCTTCACAATTGGTGCCTGATTTAAAAGATGCCCTGAAGGAAATTCAGAAAAAATATCAGGATCAGTTACCATCCATGATATCAGTGATAACCGGCCCGAGCAGAACAGCTGACATTGAGAAAACCCTGGTGATGGGTGCGCACGGACCCAAAGAATTGTTCGTTTTTTTGATTGATGATACGGTAGATACCAACTATTAACAGCATAATTTGAAAAATTTAGTCACCCGCAGCCTGACAGGAATTGTTTTTGTAATCGTTGTTATTGGTTCAGTTATGCTTGGATCCATGACTTTTTCAGCATTTATGCTGATGTTAAGCATTATCGGAATAACTGAATATATTAAACTTCGACCAAATACTTTTAAAACCTTTACTGATAAAATTAGTCTGCTGCTTAGTGGAATTGGACTCTTTGTTATCGTTTTTTTGGTCCAAACCCGAATAATTAAAATTGAGAATCTGAATTTATTATTTGTACTCTTTTTAATAATAGTAATAAGAACACTGATATTAAGTCCTAAAGAAGCGATTACTAAAATTTCAGAATTTGTTTTTGGCCTTGCTTATGTAGTAATTCCTTTTGTACTCATGATTGGCTTTTATCAAAGTGACACCCCATCAAAACTACCTGAACTTCTGATTGGATTTTTCATCATCCTCTGGTTTAATGATGTATTCGCCTATATTGTAGGTTCACTTATTGGGAAAACGAAGTTGTACGAAAAGATTTCCCCTAAAAAAACATGGGAAGGAACCATTGGAGGTACGATCCTTTCTGTATTATCGGCATATCTGCTTTCAACTATATTTTTATCATTAAACTTAACAAACTGGCTTGTTATTGGTTTTTTAATCAGTATTTTTGCAACACTGGGTGATTTAACCGAATCCATGTTTAAGCGGCAAGCAAATGTGAAAGATTCGGGAAACATCATGCCGGGGCACGGTGGAATTTTAGATCGCTTTGATGGTTTGCTGTTGGCAGCTCCAGCGATTTATGTATATTTAACTTTTATCAGCTAGCATGAAGATTCATAAAGCAGGGCACATTATTATACTGATTATCGGTTTAATTTTGGTCGTACTTACCTCAATCATTAATAACCAATTTCCTGAAATAGGTATTTTACATTTTGTTTTTTATTTTGCCGAATTGGTGTTTTTCTTTTTTGTGATCCGGTTTTTCAGGGTTCCAAAAAGAAAAGTTGTAAGAGATGCAAATTCAATCCTTTGTTCGGCCGATGGCAAGGTAGTTGCCATTGAAGAGGTTTTTGTTGATGAATATTTTAATGCAAAAAGATTGCAGGTTTCGGTTTTCATGTCTCCAATGAATGTGCATGTCAACTGGTATCCGATCGGAGGAATCGTAAAATTTGCTAAGCACCATCCCGGAAAACATTATCCCGCATTCTTACCAAAATCATCAACTGACAATGAACACAGTACCATTGTAGTTCAAAACGAAAACGGACATGAAATTATGATCCGGCAAATTGCCGGAAGTGTTGCACGACGTATCATTTTCCATTCTGAAACTGATCAGAAAGTCGATCAATTCGATGAGTTTGGAATTATTAAATTTGGCTCACGGGTCGATTTATTCTTACCCCTGGATGCCAAGGTCAATGTTAAGCTTTCCCAAAAGGTATGTGCCGGAATAGATACTATTGCCTTTTTTAACTAATTAGCCTCAGTTCGATCTAAGCATTTCTCATGAAACTGGTTCAGTATGTCTGAAATTTAGCCTTTTGAGCTAACAAGGTGTTAGCTATTGGCATTTAGCTGTTGGTCAAATAGCAATTAACTACTGTCTACTAACTACTGTCTACTGTATTCTGTATTCTGCTAATCTCTAAAATCTAACGTCTTATATCTTAATTTATAAAAACGACAATTACAATATGGATTCTATTTCTTTCAAACTTTTTACTTCGAAAGTAGGTTCTTCTTGATGCCTGATTTTATCATAATTCACATATAACTGATCCATACCGACGGCTTTCGCCCCTATAATATCTACTTTCAAATCATCGCCAATCATTAAACTTTCTTCTGCGGTGGCTTTTGTTATACGAAATGCATAATCAAATATTTCCGGTTCCGGTTTTTTTACACCTGCCATTTCGGAAGTGATGATGTGGGTAAAATATTGTCGTAGAGATGCGTAATCAAGCTTATTTTGCTGCACTTCCTCAAACCCATTGGTGATAATGTGCAAAGTATATTTTGTTTTCAAATAGCTTAATATTTCATGTGTATACGGAAACAGACTAACCATAGTAGGGCTGAGATTAATATAATCCGCAGCAATATGCTTTGCCAGTTCATCATCTTCAATTGAAAAATCCTTAAGAGTTAATTCGAAGCGCTGAACGCTTAAAACTTCCTTTTTGATTTCCCCTTTTCTATAGTATCCCCAAAGTCGGTTATTATGTATGGTGTAGTATTTATCGAATTCATCGATGCTCGGAACCCCCAATTTTTTAAGATCGTGTTTTAGATAAATAGTTTCAAAAGTTTGCTGTGCACTTTTCTCAAAATCCCATAAAGTACGATCCAAATCAATAAAAAGATGTTTGTATTTTTTAGCTTTATTCATGCGGCAAAAATAGTCATTCATTTAAAACAGCCTTGAATATTTTTTTAAAAATACTTGACTTCTTATTAAATTTGATGTATCATTGTGATATCATTTTAATATCATCCTAAAAATTAAAAAACCATGAAAGAAGAAAAAACCTATTTGCCCTCATCAGGATACATTGCCTTATTCCTTATCCTGTTATTTATCATTGTTCCTGTACTCGGCATCATTTTCACAAAAATGTTTCCACTCTTCATTTTTGTAGCCATTGCATTGTTTTGTACCGGAGGATTTGTTGTTGTAAACCCCAATGAATCAAGCGTGTTGGTTCTATTTGGTGCCTATAAAGGAACCATTAAAGAAAACGGATTTTTTTGGGTGAATCCTTTCTTTAACAAAAAGAAAATTTCGTTACGGGCATTAAATCTTAACAGCGATCCAATCAAGGTAAACGATAAGGTAGGCAACCCGATCATGATCGGTATCGTGTTGGTTTGGAAAGTAGAAAACACTTACAAAGCTGCATTCGAAGTGGACGATTTTACCCATTTCGTAAATATCCAGAGTGAAGCCGCTATTCGGAAATTAGCAGGACATTATCCATATGATAATTTTGATGATGAACAGGCCGATATCACTTTGCGTTCTGGAGGTGAAGATGTTAATGAAAAACTAGAAGAAGAACTTAGGGAAAGGCTTGCCATTGCAGGTATTCGTGTGATGGAGGCTCGTATTTCTTACCTGGCTTATGCCTCTGAAATTGCAAGTGCAATGCTTCGCCGACAGCAGGCTACAGCGATTGTGGCAGCACGTTATAAAATTGTTGAAGGAGCAGTCAGCATGGTTGAAATGGCACTTGAACAGTTATCTCAAAAAGAAATTATCGAATTTGACGATGAGAAAAAAGCCGCCATGGTCAGTAATTTAATGGTGGTGCTTTGCTCTGACAAAGATGCTTCTCCGGTAATCAATACAGGGACTTTACATCAATAATCTAATTCCTTATGGAAAAATCATCTATTGAATTATTAACTGATTTTTCAAAGAAGAATAATTATAGCTTTTTGTCAAATACACAGCCAAATACCTCAATCATATCAAATATGGGTTCTCTGGTAAATAAAAAGTTTTTTATATTAGAATATACAGTAGGAGTACACACATATAACTATGTTGCATTTGATGCTGGTGCTAATTATACTTTTTCGGGAATATTTCGGAATTATTCTAATAGAGAAATTCCTGAACTTAAGGTTCGACCAAAATTTTGGATTGATTTCTTGACTTTTAGACATAACGCTAAATCAGGAATTTCAGAATTAGATAAAAAATTATACATTAATTGTTCTAAGGATAGTTTTGTAAAGCAAGTTGTAAATCAAAAAGTAGGTTTAGAATTTATAAGATTATACGATAAAGTTTCGCCTATAGAATTAGTAGTGGAAAAGAATTCTATGCACTACAACCCAAAACTAACAGATAAATCCATTATAGGGTTAAAAACGAACAGATGGATTACCGAAGAAATAGAATTATATCTATTCTTGGAGCAGGGGAGCAAGCTTTTGAATATGATAAAAAAAGATTAAAGACAATGATAAATTATGGCTAAAAAAGCATTTGCTTTACGAATAAGCACCGAAGTGATGAAGGCGATTGAAAAATGGGCTGCGGATGAATTCCGCAGCACCAATGGACAGATTGAATGGATGCTAAGTAAAGCGTTAAAGGATGCAGGTAGATTCCCTAAAGAAAAAACCATGAAATAATTCTTTAACTTTTACAAATGCTTTTTGCCTTTTAATAAAAAACAGGATCCCAACTATGGAATTAAATACAATTGAGAAATTTTTATTAATTGCCCATCATCCTGAAAAAGGAAGATTTAAAATTCCTCCCATCCATTTCAAATATGGAATTGCAGGAGCCATTTTACTCGAACTTTCGCTCAGAAAAATCATTTCACTTAAGGAAGCTCGTGTTGTAATTGAGCAACAGCCGGTAACAATAGATCCCGACTATCCAATCTTTGAAGAGATTATTCAATCCATACAACTTGGACATCGCTTGCATAAACCAAGATTTTGGATTCAAAAATTCGGCCGCCGACCCAGAAAATTTAAATGGATATTCTTAGATGGACTTGCAAAAAAAAGGCTGATTCGAATCAAGGAATTAAAATTTTTATGGATTCCCTATAGAAGAAGCTATCTGATTGACACCAGTTCAAGACAAAAATTAATATACAATCTGAGAGAAGTGTTAATTTATAAAAAACCAAAAACCGAGGCAGATGTCGCTATCCTTGGTTTGGTAGAATCTTGCAAGATGCACAGCATAATTGAACCAGACCGGAGTAAACGTAAAATTGTCCGACAAGAACTAAAACAGATTTTAAAAGAAAGTCCGATTTCCGAAATTCTTGCGGCTACTATCAAACAAATCCAAATGGCTATAACAATTGCAATAGCAGCCTCTTCGGCGGGTGCGGCAGGTGGAAGCCATTAGTTTATCCTAAATGAAAAGTCGACCTTGCCAGGTGTCGCGATCTTCCAATCGTTTTTCAATCAAATTTAAAATCTGATCATTCCTGATCAAACCCCATCCAGGACCGGCCAAAAAACGAGGCGGCACTTCTCCTGCAAATCGTTCAATCACAATATTGGGATTCAGTCTTTCCAAGAAATCTATCACGAATTCAACATATTCGTGCAACTCAAAAAATTCAAAATGTTCAGGGGTTGATTTATATTCTTCTTCCATCTTAGTTCCTTTAATAATCTGGAGCTGATGGAATTTCATATTATTGATAGGAAGTTTTGACAGGATTTCTGCTTCGGCTAACATTTCCTTTCTGCTTTCACCAGGCAAACCAAATATCAGATGAGCCCCTGTTTTAATCCCTTTTGATGCAGTGAGTTTAATGGCATCGACGGATTGTTGAAAAGTGTGTCCCCTATTGATTTCGATCAGGGTTTTATCATAACACGATTCTAAACCATATTCTATTATGATATAGAACTTTTCCGATAACGCTTTAAAATAATCCAATAACTTTTCATTCACACAATCGGGCCTTGTTCCAATCACCAACCCAATAATTTCAGGTTTACTCAAAGCTTCCTCATAAATCATTTTTAGATGCTCATGATCTGCATATGTATTTGAATAGGCCTGAAAGTAAGCAAGATACTTATTTGCTCTTCTGTACCTGTTTGAATGAAATTCAATACCTTCTTCAATTTGTTTGCTAACCGATTTACCCGATTCGCAATAAGAAGGATTAAAGGCATCGTTATTACAATAGGTACAACCACCACGACCCACTTTTCCATCACGGTTCGGACAGGTGAAGCCCGCATCAATGCTTAATTTTTGCACCCGCTCGCCAAATTTCTGCTTAAAATAGTTGGCATAAGCATTAAAACGTCTTTTATGTCCCCACAAATAATCCATAAATCAAAAATATAAAAAAAGCTGCCATAACTAGATGACAGCTTTTTAAACAACACTTTAAATATGTTGAATAACGAAATAAAGAATTTAATTTACTACTTCAGCTTCTTCAGTAGTTTCTTCAACTTCCGGCGCTTCAGCCGGTAATTCGGTCACACCTTTAACTTCAAGTGCAATTTTTTGAACTTCAAGTCCGAGGGCATCATAACCTTCACAATCTTTCAGAAAAACAACTTTTTTCGCTAACGCATCGTACTCGCTTTTTCGCTCTTTATTTAGAGCAATAAAAAATTTGTTGTCTTTGAAGTTTTTCAAGTTGTAATTGTTAACGATCGCAAGTTTTTTGAATGCAACGCCTATAACGGAAATTTCCTCAGCATTGATTACCTTATCACTTCCGGCTGCAACTTGCATATCTGTAAGTTGATTACTGAGCTGATAAGACATTTCAATTGCATCTTTTATTTCCGCAGGAGCCTGTGATGTATCGATTTTCTCTTTTTCCGCACAGGATGTAAAAATCAGGGCTAAGAAAAGAACACTGATTATTGATATTATCTTTTTCATGTGTATATTTTTTAATTTTCTGAATAAATTATAAAGTAGCTTTTTCAAGTCGTTTCATGATAGCGAAAACAAAAGCAGCGGAAGCAATACAACAGATTACGAAAATTGCCCATAATTGCCACAGTTCGATTTCACCCCACAATGAACTTCCAACAAAAAGAAGTTTATTTCCAACGGCTGTAGCTAATAACCAACCACCTTGCATTAATCCCTGGAATCGTGATGGAGATACTTTTGAAACGAATGAAATACCCATCGGGCTCAAGAAAAGTTCAGCAATGGTTAAAACCAGATAGGTATTGATTAACCAATAAACCGAGATTCTGTCAGGAGAAGGAGTTCCGGCTAATGCAGATGGAGACTCCAGGTTCATTGAGCCAACAATCATTACCACAAATCCAAGTGCGGCTAAAATCATACCAATCCCGATTTTACGTGGAGTGCTAGGTTCAATTTTCCTGTTTCTTAACCAGGTAAATAAGGCTAAAATAACCGGAGTTAAGAAAACGATGAAAATTGGGTTAAAACTTTGGAAAATTTCAGGCTCAATTTTATTTGCTGTTCCGAATGTGGTATACAAATAATATCCAACACCAATACCTGCGATCGAAGTTAATCCACCTAATAATCTTTCTCTGGAAGTAGATTTTTTGCCAATCAAATAAACAAGACCAACAATAAATGCAAAAATACAAAGTAGTGATGGTAATGTAAATAACATGTTCGAGTATGCAGGAATTTCATTTGCGGTATAATCACGTGCAAACATTGATAGGGTCAATCCATTTTGATGGAACGACATCCAGAAGAAAATTACGACCAGGAAAACAAGCATTAGTGCATTAACCCGTGGTCGTTCTTCTTTAGTAGCATTTTGGAAAATCCAGGCTACAAACGCAACAAAAAGACCTATCGCCAATCCAAGTTTATAGTTATCGAATGCAAAGTGAAAGATCACTGCAGTAGCAGCCATTAAACCAAGTGATACCGCAACCTTAACAGGATTTATACTATTTGAACTTGTTTTATCTGTCTTAGCTTCAACAACCGGTCTCTTTTTATCCGGCAATCTGCCTTTAAAAATTGAGAAAATCACAAAACTGATAATCATCGAAAATGCTGCAATACCAAATGCATAGTTATATCCGGTTGCAAATGAATCAAGGTAATTGGTTACAAAACCTGTTAAACTGCTATTACCAGAAGTTACCATCATTTCAGTTGAGTTCCCAGCAAAATGAATCATATCACCGGTATTGATTAGGGGTAGTTCGCCAATATTAAATCTTGCGGCATACACCTGAAGATCTGAATTATATTCAAATCCTTGAGTTCTTAGATACCAGTTACGAATACCATTCGCAGCAAATGGAGCAATTAAGGCACCCATATTAATCCCCATATAAAAAACGCTAAATGCAGAATCACGCAATTTTTCATACTTAGGATCGTCATACATTTGTCCAACAATCGCTTGTAGGTTACCTTTAAAAAGACCATTTCCGAAAGCAATAACGGCTAAACCTGTAATGGTAATAGGTAAGCCCATTCCCGGAACAGACATGATGATATACCCACCAAGCATTGTGACAATACCGAAAAAGATGGTTCTCTTATAATTGTTGGTACCATCAGCAATTAAGCCACCAATTAGTGCAGCTGCATAGATACCAAAATAGAACCAACTATAAATGTCACCGGCTACTGTGGCGGTCATATTGTATTTTGCTTGCAAGTAAAATACTAAGCACGCCATCATGGTGTAAAAACCGAACCTTTCCCCCATATTGGCGAAAAAAGCTACGATTAATCCTTTTGGATGTCCTTTAAACATAAATTTAAGTTTTAGGTTATTAATAAATAGTATAATATCTTTTCTTCTTTACGACGTATAATCGTATGAAGTATACAAAAATAATTAAATTTACAAGGATTCCAAATGATTAAGAACATATAGAAAGTATCGAGATAAATTAATTCGTAAGGATGATGTAATGTTTTAAAGATTGAGTCGTCTTGTTTGTAAAGAATATAAATTAATGACCGTAGAAAAATTCAAAAGCGAAGTACTACCCATTAAAAATAAGCTCTATCGTTTGGCCAATAGAATGCTAAATGATACTGCTGAGGCTGAAGATACAGTTCAGGAGGTATTTATTCGCTTATGGTCGAAAAAAGAAAAGCTTGAAGAGTACAGAAGTATTGAAGCATTTGCGATGGTTATTACAAAAAACTTATGTCTTGATAAAATTAAATCACTTAGAAACAGGACTACTGAATTAAAAAACATTGACATACAAATGAGTGAAAACAGTCCATATCAACAAACAAAACTGAAGGATACGGTTCGGAAAATACATGAAATCATCAATGAGCTTCCTGAACAGCAAAAACTGATCATTCATTTAAGGGATATTGAGAATTGTGATTATGATGAAATTGCAGAAATAACACAATTAAGTCTGAATACAATCAGGGTAAGCCTTTCGAGGGCCAGAAAAAAAGTACGTGACACACTAATAAAAATAAACAATTATGAATTTTCGTCGAATTGAAAAATTGCTTGAGATGTATTTCGATGGAGATACATCGCTTGAAGATGAAAAAATATTGAAAGAGTTTTTTCAAGGAGAAAACTTACCCCCGCATTTGGCTTCCTTAAAAGATTCATTCAACTATTTCTCACAAGAGAAAACCAAAGATGAACTTGATGAATCTTTTGATCAAAAGCTATTTGCCCAAATTAACAACTTCGAAACATCCAACAAACGTCAGATTCGCCGAAGGTACATTTATTATATTTCCGGTATAGCCGCCAGTATCCTGATAATCATCAGCATTTTTACCAATATTGATCCTTTTTCATCAAAAATGAAAGACACTTTTAACGATCCACAAGTAGCTTATGAGGAGACAAAAAATGCACTTCTCATTGTTTCAGGACTGTTTAACCATGGACTGAAACCAGTCGATAATATTGCAAAATTCGATGATGGAATGAATCAGTTATCAAAAGTAGAAAGCCTAAGTAAAGGTATGGAAGAGGTGGGAAAAATTTCAAAATTTTATGAAACGCAGCAAAAAGTAATAAACAATTAATTTAAATAATCATGAAAAAACTAAGATTTAAAAGTTTGATCCTTGCATTAATCATATTCCCTTCAATGCTAAGCGCGCAGAGTTCATCGATAGATAAACTCTTCGATAAATATTCGGGACAAGATGGATTTACCTCAGTAAATATTTCAAAATCAATGTTTGCCTTTTTTGCAAAAATGGAAGGAATTGAAGACAGCGATTTAAATCAAATGCAAGGCGTATTGGATAACCTTGATGGCTTAAAAATCCTATCCTGTGATTCACAAAACAGCACAAGGCTGGAAGAATTCAGAAAAAGCTTAAACGCCTCCTTGAAAGACAAAAACTTTGAGGAATTGATGGTAATGAAAGAAAACGGTCAGGAAGTAAAGTTCATGACTAAAACAGTGGGTAAAGACATCGTTGAACTGATGTTAGTCGCCAGCGAAAATAACGAAGTCACAGTATTAAGTTTCTTCGGTATCATCGACTTACAAGCTATTTCAAAATTGTCGAAAACTGTTAAAATTAACGGAATGGACAAATTGAACAGCTTAGATAAATACAAAAAATAGCTGCACCCTATTTTTTGGAAGTAAATCTATCATGAAATTGTATAGTTGAGTTTATTCAATCATTAACCTTATTTAGAAATGAATTAATATTCACTATAAAATTTTAAAATATGAAAACACTTCGACTCATTATTACAGTTGCTTTACTCATGCCATTAACATTAATGGCACAAAAAGGTCCTTTCGACGATCTTTTCAATAAATACAGTGATAGTAAAGACGTTACTTCAATTATGTTCTCACTGGATGGTTTGAAAATCCATTTTGCAAATGCTGAGGAAGGTGAATTAGGTAACCTTATCAATCAAATCAGTAAAATCAATATCCTTAATTTCGAAAATCATTATAAATCGTTTCGTGATTCTGACTTTTATAAAGAAGTAAACGCCATTATCGAAAAAAATAACTACGAGCAATTGGTTGATGTAAAGAGCGGTGACGAAAATGTTGGGATTTATATCATTGAAGGAGAAGATGGATTGGTAAAAGAAGGTTTAATTATCATAAATGAAGATGAAGAAGCAGCAATCATCTCTGTTCGTGGAAATATGAAACCGGCTGATTTTTTAAGTATGCATGGTCATATGCCACGCTTTTATGGAATACATAATCACCATAAGAATTATAAACATCGCTAAAAATTATTATTTGATTGAGTTTTTTAAAGGATTTGCTAAGCAAATCCTTTTTTTATGCCCTAAAACAAAAATGGTTTAACTCAAATTTTTACTAATTTCGCAACTTAATTTTGCAAACTACGAATAATGACCGAAATACCTAGCAAATACAACCCTCAAGACACTGAAGATAAATGGTATGGACATTGGATGGGAAAAGGATATTTTCATTCGGAACCTGATGACCGTGAGCCTTATTGCATTGTAATTCCGCCACCAAATGTGACCGGAGTGTTGCATATGGGCCACATGTTGAACAATACCATTCAGGATGTGTTGACCAGAAGAGCAAGGATGCTGGGCAAAAATGCCTGCTGGGTGCCCGGTACCGATCATGCTTCCATTGCCACCGAAGCAAAAGTGGTTGCAAAACTTAAAGCAGAAGGAATTGAAAAATCAATGCTCAATCGTGATGAGTTTTTGGCTCACGCCTGGGAATGGAAAGAGAAACATGGAGGGATCATTCTGGAGCAACTTAAAAAATTGGGTGCTTCCTGCGATTGGGAAAGAACGGCTTTTACCATGGATGAATCCCTTTACGAATCGGTAATTGATGTATTTATTGACTTATATAATAAAGACTTGATTTATCGTGGCGTGCGAATGGTTAATTGGGATCCTTCGGCATTAACGGCACTTTCCGACGAAGAAGTAATTCATAAAGAAGTAAATTCAAAATTATATTATTTAAGATATCAGGTTGAAGGAAGTACCGATGATTGGGTAACCATTGCAACCACACGACCTGAAACCATTTTGGGCGATACGGCACTTTGTGTTCATCCGGAGGATGAAAGATTTCAACACCTAAAAGGTAAAAGAGTAATTGTACCCTTGGTTAACCGTTCGGTACCTGTTATTTTTGATAATTATGTTGATCGTGAATTCGGAACCGGTGCTTTAAAAATTACCCCGGCACATGATATCAACGACTACAATCTGGGGTTTAAATACAAACTTGATATCATCGACATTTTCAACGATAATGGCACCTTGAATAAAGCTGCCCAATTATATATCGGGAAAGATCGTTTTGCCGTTCGTAAAGAAATTGTTAAAGATTTAAATGCGAATGGTTTTTTGGTTAAAACCGAAGATTATGTTAATAAGGTTGGATTTTCGGAGCGAACCGATGCAGTTATTGAACCCAAACTATCGTTGCAATGGTTCTTGAAAATGGAAGATTTGGCCAAACCGGCCCTTGAAATCGTAATGAACGATACCATTCAATTTTATCCCAAAAAATTCAAAAACACTTACCGTCATTGGATGGAAAATGTGAGGGATTGGTGTATTTCAAGACAACTTTGGTGGGGGCAGCGCATCCCTGTTTATTATTTGCCAAACAATGAAATGGTCGTTGCCAAATCGCCAGAAGAAGCATTAAACTTAGCACAACAAAAATTCAATCTGCCAAACCTTAAGATTGAAGATTTAAAACAGGATGAAGATGTACTCGATACCTGGTTTTCGTCATGGTTATGGCCCATTTCCGTATTCGACGGAATTCGAAATCCAGAAAATAAGGACATCAAATATTATTATCCAACCAATGATTTGATTACCGCTCCTGAAATTTTATTCTTTTGGGTAGCCCGTATGATTATTGCCGGACTTGAATATCGCAAAGATATTCCATTTAAAAATGTTTATCTGACAGGAATTGTGCGAGATAAACTAGGACGAAAAATGTCGAAATCGCTTGGTAATTCACCCGATCCTATTGAGCTTATCGATAAATATGGTGCCGATGGAGTACGTGTCGGAATGCTCCTCACCTCCCCTGCCGGAAACGACTTACCTTTCGACGAAGGGCTTTGTGAGCAGGGACGAAATTTCAGTAATAAAATCTGGAACGCATTGCGTTTGGTAAAAGGCTGGGAAGTTGATTCAACGATAGAGCAACCTGATTCAAGTAAAGTTTCTATTCATTGGTTTGAAGCCAAATTAAATGAAACCCTTAAAACTTTGGACGATCATTTTTCAAAATACCGCATTTCGGATGCATTAATGACCACCTATAAGTTAATTTGGGACGACTTCTGTTCGTGGTATTTAGAGATGGTAAAACCAGCCTATCAAAAACCAATCGACAAACTCACGCTTGAAAGAACCATTGACTTTTTCGAAACCTTAATGAAGATTGCGCATCCATTTATTCCCTTTATATCAGAAGAAATATGGCATCAAATTGCTGATGAAAAACGAAGCGAAGATCTCATGGTTAGTTTATTACCAAAAAGAGGGAAAATTGATCATAAAATTCTGGCACAATTTGAAACCGCAAACGAGGTTATCATTGCTTTAAGAAGTGTAAGAAGTCAGAAAAATATTCAAAACAAAGAATCGCTGAAATTGTTCATTAAAAAAAATGACACTAAGGCTGATCTAACTTTCGACAGTTTAATTGCCAAACTCTGTAATCTGGAAACAATTGAATACGTAACCGAAAAAGTTGAAGGTGCCAATTCGTTCACTTTGAAATCGACTGAGTTTTATATCCCGCTTCTCGAAAATATTGATGTTGAAGCAGAAATTGAAAAGTTGGAAACAGAATTAAAATATACCCGTGGATTTATCCAAACGGTGATAAAAAAGCTTTCGAACGAAAGGTTTGTAAGCAGTGCTCCTGAAAAAGTTGTTGAAATCGAACGTAAAAAACAAGCTGATGCCGAAGCAAGGATATTGGTATTGGAAGAGCAACTGAAAATGCTAAGATAATTTGATGATTTGAAAACCTGCCAGCCGCAGGCAAGTGTGCCAATTTGAAAATGTAATAATCATTGGACACTGAGCGGAGCCGAAGTGTCCTTGGTAATTTGATGATTTGAAAATGTGCTGACCTGCTTGCAGCAGGCAAGTGTGCTAATGATTGGACATTGAGTTTTTCACGAAGTGAAAAGTATCGAAATGTCCAAGGTTAATTCGTCAATGTGTTGATTTGAAAATTAGGATTTTTCAATTAGAGTACATCTTATTTCTAAAATAACTGATAATGCTGTGCGAAGTTTTAAACTTCGCACAACTATTGTATTACAAAGTATTTCTATCGTATAACAACTGTATTACCATGGTCTAAACAAACTTCTCAATCAGCTCAACCAATCGTGTAGAATAGCCCATTTCATTATCGTACCAGGCCACGACTTTAACCAGTTTATTTTTATCGCCCAATACCGCGGTTAACCCGGCATCAAAAATGGCAGAGTGGGTATTGCCAATCACATCCATTGAAACGATTGGATCTTCAGTATATTCCAATATCCCTTTCAGTTTACCTTCTGCGGCTTGCTTAAAAGCCTTATTGATCTCTTCAATGCTTGCCGGATTTCTTAAAGTACAGGTAAGATCGGTCAATGAACCATCAGGCACAGGAACACGAATACCTGCCCCACCTAAATTATTCTTTAAATGTGGGAAAATTTTGGTGGCAGCCTTTGCCGCTCCGGTAGTTGTAGGAACAATAGAATAAGCTGCAGCACGAGCTCTGCGTAAATCTTTATGTGGCCCATCAATTAAATTTTGATCTTTGGTATAGGAGTGAACAGTCGTAATAAAACCCTTTTCAACGCCCCATAAATCATCTAAAATCATAATCAATGGAGCCACATTATTTGTGGTACAACTAGAGTTCGAGATAATCACATCGTTCCTATCAATCAGGTGATCATTAACGCCCAATACAATGTATTTTACCCCATTACTTTCACCTTTTGCTGGTGCAGAAATAATCACTTTTTTTGCTCCGGCACTTGTAACATGCTGGATAGCCTTGTTTTTTGTAACAAAATTTCCTGTCGCCTCAATCACCACATCAATTTGAAGCGATTTCCATGGAAGTTTGGCCGGGTATTTCTCTGATAATATTTTAATAGGATGACCATCAACGATTAAATTTTCCTTATCAAAATCAACACTGCCTTGATATTGGTGGTGAACAGAATCATACTTAAATAAGTGTGCCAAAGTTCTATTGTCGGCTAAATCGTTGATTGCAACAACTTCCATCCTTTCATTCTTCATTAGCTGACGTAAGGTAATCCGTCCTATCCTTCCAAAACCATTAATAGCAACCCTAATTTTTTCCATTCTTATATAAATTATTTGATGCTGCTAAATTATGAAAATTATACGGAAAAGCTCGGAGATATATCTAAAATACATCAGTACTTTTAACTAATTTTATGATTATACTGGCTGCTTAAATTTTAAATTTCTTACCTTTATAGCTTATGAATTTATAAAATATAAATACCATCATGGAACAAGCGAAGAAATACATCAAAGAAAACAAAGACAGATTTTTAGACGAATTGTTCGGATTAATCAGAATTCCTTCAATCAGTTCTATTGCTGATCATAAAGAAGACATGCTTAAAGCTGCCGAATACTGGAAAGAAACAATTTTGAAAGCCGGTGCAGATAAAGCAGAAATTTTCCCTACCGACTTCAATCCCGTTGTTTATGGCGAAAAAATAATTGACCCTAAGGCACCTACTGTATTGGTTTATGGCCATTACGACGTGATGCCTGTCGACCCTATCGAACTATGGAAAATCCCTCCATTTGAGCCAACCATCAAAGATGGTAAAATTTGGGCCAGAGGCGCCGATGATGATAAAGGTCAGGGTTTTATGCATGCCAAGGCTTTTGAAACCATGGTTCAAACCAATACGCTACCCTGTAATGTTAAATTCATGATTGAAGGTGGTGAAGAAGTTGGATCGCCCGGTTTAGGAAAATGGTGTGCCGAAAATAAAGAAATGCTCAAAGCAGATATCATACTCGTTTCTGATACCAGCATGATCGCACCTAACATTCCATCAATTACCACCGGACTAAGAGGATTGGCTTATTGGCAAGTAGAAGTTACAGGTCCGAATAAGGACCTGCATTCAGGTTTATTCGGAGGTGCAGTGGCTAACCCGATCAATGTATTGGCTAAAATGATTACCGATATGGTAGATGATAACGGGCATATCACCATTCCCGGATTCTACGATGATGTGATGGAAGTTAGCATGGAAGAAAGAAAAAAAATGGCCGAAGCTCCATTCGACATAGAGGCTTACAAAAAAGAACTCGATGTAAAAGAACTTTTCGGCGAAAAAGGATATACACCGAGCGAACATACGGGAATTCGTTGTACATTCGACGTTTGCGGAATTTGGGGAGGATATACCGGAGAAGGGGCAAAAACAGTGCTTCCATCAAAAGTTTATGCAAAAATTTCAAGCCGTTTGGTACCCAACCAAAATTATGAAAAGATCATGCAATTGTTCAAAGCTCATTTCGAAAAAGTTGCACCAAAATACGTTAAAGTTAAGGTTGATTGTTTACATGGCGGACAAGCCTATGTTTGCCCCATCGATATTCCTGCATATAAAGCTGCCGAAAAAGCTTATGAGGCAGTTTACAACCGAATGCCTGTTCCGGTTCGATCAGGTGGAAGCATCCCCATTATTTCTACTTTTGAGGAAGTATTGGGTTTAAAATCGGTATTGATGGGATTTGGTTTAGGAAGTGATGCCATTCATTCTCCCAACGAAAATTTCCCGTTGGAACAATTCTTTAACGGCATTGAAACGATTACTCATTTTTATAAGCACTATGCTAAGATCATGAAGTAATCATTAAAGTTTCCAGACAATAGATAAATCAGGTCACATCACATTGCGGCCTGATTTTTTTGTTAATAAAAAGTGAAGTTCTCGACATTTATCCGCCTTTGGCGGATGCTAGAACTAACAAAAATCGACAATCCCAGTTGGCTTGAGGCTATTAGTAAAAAGAAAGAGGTTCAGACAAGGTTTTACCTCGTCCGTTCTATTTTTATAGGTTATGCATGTTTTAATAATTTGAGAATGAGGCCAGAGAAGGTTAAGGATAGTAGTGATAACAAATAGTTTTAGTTTATACAGCATATAGAACGAGCGGGAGTGAAGTTATCTCTGAATAATTATGTACTTTTGAAGCGAAGAATGTTCTTTATTTTGATATCACCACTATTGCGTTTTTTATTAGTGGATTTATTAAAAACACCCCTGTTTTCCTTCAATATTATTAATTAACCTACTTAAAAAAACATCAACAAATAACTTCAACACTCATTATGAAGAACATTAAAAAAATCATTGTGATCTTTTGTGTATCACTTTTATCCATCGTATCATCTGCTCAAACAGCAGGAATTATGCCATTAACATTCGTTGCAGTGGAAAAAGGCGATGTGAACCAGTTAAAAGCTTTAATAGATGCCGGTGCAAATGTAAATGAGATTTACGAAGGTGTTTCCTTATTAAATTATGCATGTGGTGGTGTCCTGAAAGTGAATAACGACATCGTTAAAATATTACTCGATGCACCTAAAATTAATGTGAAGACAATAACACCAACAGAACCGGGTATTGACAAAGGTTGGGAAACAACGCCCCTGGTTGCCTTGCTCAGCTCAGCCAGTTACAACTCAAAATTGGACAATGTAGTCCGGCTCATAAAAATGGGGGTGGACATCAATTACCACAGCGAATTTAATAACCAGTTTACAGCTTTAATAATAGCGACTTTTGGAAAACAAGATGAGGAGTCAAAAGCAATCACCATGGCCATATTAAACAACGCCGGTCCCAAATTAAACATTAATTACATGGGTAAATATAAGGCTACTGCTCTAAACTGTGCTGTTAACTCGCAGCATGCCGAAGCGGTTGAAGCAATTTTAAAGCGAGGTGCGAATGTGGAAGATGTCAAACATGATAATAGTTTTCCGGGGCTGATTCCTGCAACAATAGACCATGATAACTATACCATATTGGATATTCTCATGAAATACAAAGCCAATAAATATGGCCCCACCCGGAAAGTGGTATGCCATTGAACATGGCCATGATACGACCGAAAGATGCCAAGTGGGCTGATTATTTAATTACCACCTACAAGGTAGATGTAAATCATCTGGGCAAAGCCCGAACCACTGGCGATGAACCCGCAATTAATGTAGCTTCGTATTTCAATAATGTAGAGGGATTAAAATTGTTAGTTAAACATGGTGCAAATATTAATCTGTCAACTTCGCAAGGAATAAATGCCATACAAACGGCAGCTCAGCGCAATAGTTTAGATGCCGCAAAGTATTTAATAGAACAGAAGGCCATTCTGAAAGGATATAATTCAACGTATTTTAATGCGATTGGTTATGCTGCTATGGGGTATCATATGGACATGTTAGAACTGTTGGTGAAAAGTGGTGCAGATATAAATGAAGTGTCGAAAGCATCGCCATGGGCAGGACCACTGGCCAGAACAGCTATGGGATTTAATCCATTGGATAAAAAAGCGCGTCTTAAAACCATCACTAAATTACTGGAATTAGGTGCAAATCCGAATGTTTTGCATGCGCAGGATATGACTGCTATGATGTGTGCAGCAAAGCTTGGTACGAACCCTGGCTGGAAAGCTGCGGTGGACAATTGTGAAGTTTTAATTAAAAGCGGAGCCAATGTGAATTTAGCCAATACCGCTGGTGAAACGGCACTTATGTTAGCATCGGAAGCAGGGAACCTAAAACTTGTAAACTTACTTATTAAGAGTGGTGCCAAAGTGAATGAGGTAAATAAAGTGGGTGATTCGGAACTAAGTTATGCCAATAGAGCGTTGACGAATAAAAACGATATTGTTAAAGCTTTAGAAAGTGCAGGTGCTAAACCTGTTGCTGTTACTGCTAAATCTGTTTTGAAGTCGGTACCCGGTAGTTTAGTGGGTACATGGAAAGGTTACCAAACCGACGATAAAACTATGATGGCTACCTTTGTGGTAAATAAAGATAATACTTATTCGTACGCTGCAGTGGGAAAGGTCGGTGGTAAAGATGTATCATACAGTCATAAAGGGGGGATTATAGCTTCTGAAGACACCTACACCTTAAAGCCTGAAGGACAAGCCTCTGCAACCTATAATTATAAGATAGTCAATGGTAAATTGTCGGTTAATAACGGCAGACCTTTAGATAAAGTTAAGTGATAGGGTGATACCTTATGTTTTGGTTTTTAGAGTGCCGGCTGAGCATAAAATTACACTACGGGGATTTGAATATCGGTGAAAGATAAGTTGCAAGTTATTATAAAATTATATAATCATTTCTTTGATTTTTAAGCTATTTTTGGGTAATGAAACTCCCCGCCGCAGAGCAACGGGGTATCAATTGGAATAGTATTTAATTTTTTCGCCACAAGCCCGCCTGCGGCCGGCAGGTGGCGGAGTATTAGTTTCATTCATCCCGATACGCTGCACTATCGGGATTCGTTCAACTTAGAATTTTTATAGCGCTAGCACTTATAAAAATTTAGTTTCACGAATAAACAATGAGTGGAGAATTTGCTGAATCAATGATAATATGCAGGACAGAAGGCCCATCAAACTAATAAAATCAAGTGAAATCAGGAACCATTTCACCATGGTTGAAGCGATTGATGCAATGGCTGAGGCATTTGAAAGTATGTCGTCAGGGAAAAGTTTTGTGCCTCCACGGCATGTTACCACGCATGGGGAGCCACCGATTACACTATTTCTGAAACCTGTATTTGTTGAGTCACTTAAAAGAACTTCAATAAAAATTTTGACCCAGAAACCCTGTGGATCAAGTAACGGAATACCTGCAATTGTTGGTGTTGTGATGCTGATCGATTCCCTCACAGGCGAAGTACTTTCAATCATGGACGGTGAATATTTGACTGCATTGCGAACCGGGGCTGCAAGCGGATTGGCCACAAAATATTTTGCCCGTGCAGATGCCGACACTTTGGCCATATTTGGTTGTGGGGCACAAGGCAGGACTCAACTTGAAGCAGTTGCTGCAGTTCGTAAGATCTCAAAAGTATGGGTTTTTGATAAAAATATGGAAATGGCCGAGACTTTTATTACAGAAATGAAAACAAAAGTTGATGCCGAAATTAAAGTTTCCGAAAATCCGGAAGTATTAAAAAGCTGTGACATCATTTGTACCGCCACCAATGCAGAATTCCCATTATTCATGAAGAAACATATAAAAAAGGGAGTGCACATCAATGCGATTGGGTCGTATAAACCATTGATGCAGGAAATCGATCCTTCTATTCTGCATAATGCTTCGATATATGTCGATCAAATGGAAGCTTGTATGGCAGAGAGTGGTGATCTCATTAAACCTATTAATTCAGGATTATTCACTGCAGATCATATAAAAGGTGAGATTGGGAATTTTATTTCAGGAAAAATAAAAGGAAGAAGTTCAGATAGTGAAACGACTGTTTTTAAAAGTGTTGGGGTCGCCATACAAGATTTTGCAGTGGCCAATAAAATATATGAAAAATCATTGAATGGTAAATTTGGTCAGGAAATCAGGCTTTTTGATTAAATTCGGGACTTAGTGATGCGTTGAAATATTTATAATAAATCGAACAAAAAATTCATAAAGAAAATAAATGAAAAAACTTCCCGGGATTTTTAATGATGTCATTGGACCTGTAATGCGAGGGCCCTCCAGCTCACATACGGCTGCTTCATGGAGAATAGCGAGAACCTGTCTGGATATTTTAAGTGAACCGCTCAAAAAAGCATTGATCGAATTCGATACCGAAGGAGCCTGGGCACCAAATTTTCGGGAACAGGGAACTGACATGGGTATCAATGGCGGGTTGTTGGATATCGAGATAGCCGATCCGCGCCTGAAAAATACATCGAAAATCGCAGAAGAGAAAGGAATCTCAATTACTTATGAAATCAATTCGTTCCCAACCAAACATGCCAATACAGTCCGAATTTCGTTGGAAGGTGTTAATGGAAATAATATTCAGGTCGTAGCTGTTTCTATTGGAGGTGGATCGTTCGAAATTCAACAAATCGATCATTTTAATGTTAATATTTGCGGCGATTATAATGAGCTTATCATTTGGAGTAAAAATATTTCATTATCGCCTGATGGCTTAAAATCAATGCTTCCTCCAGATGTCATACTAATCCAATCTTCAAATGATAAAGGAAATCTCATAAATATCAAGTCCCCGAAGAGAATTCCCGATAAAATTATTGAACAGTTAAAAAGCAATTCAAATATCGATAAGATTATTGTCATTAATCCTGTCATGCCAATCATTTCAGGGAACGAAAGTGAGATGCCTTTTACGACCATCGCTTCCCTATCAAGTTATGCAGAGAATGAAAATCTGGATTTAGGCGAACTTGGGTTAATTTATGAGCAATGCCGCAGCGGGCTTTCTGAAGCTGAGCTTCTGAATAAGATGAATACTCTTATTGAAATTATTGATACCAGCATAAAAACCGGATTGGAAGGAACCGTTTACAAGGACCGGATTTTGCAGCAGCAATCTCATCTGATTCATAAGGCTGAAAAAAAAGGACGGATTCTTCAGGGTCAATTGGTGAATAAAATAGTGGCAAATGTCTCAGCAATTATGGAAGCAAAAAGCGCCATGGAAGTTATTGTTGCCAATCCAACAGCAGGTTCATGTGGCACTGTTGGTGGGGTTCTGAAAGCAGTTGCTGAAGACCTAGGTTCAAGTAAAAAAGAATTAACAAAAGCATATTTCGCTGCCGGGATTGTTGGTGCCTATTTTGCTGCCGGACCCGGATTTTCGGCAGAAGAACATGGGTGTCAGGTTGAATGTGGAGCTGCATCCGGAATGGCTGCGGCAGGCATAGCACAATTGTTTGGAGGAACGGCTAAACAAGCCATTGGTGCGGCTTCCATGGCCATTCAAAATATGATCGGATTGGTATGCGATCCGGTGGCCGACCGCGTTGAAGTACCCTGTTTGGGGAAAAACATCAGTGCCGCAATGAATGCACTTTCCTCAGCAACCATGGCATGTTCAGGATTTGATGCAGTGATTCCTCTCGACGAAGTGATAGAGACTGTTTCAAGAGTCAGCAAACAAATGCCAACCTGTGTAAAATGTACAGGTAAAGGGGGATTGGCGATTACCACTACTTCAATTAACTTAAAAAATTTCATGAATAATCTTAATACTTAATCATAATACCATGATAAAAAAAATCACCGGACTTTTACTTATAGCGTTGTGTCTCTCGGCAGGAGTATTAGCACAAAAAACAGTTTTTACCCGTCAGGACACCCTAAGAGGATCCATTACTCCTGAACGTGCCTGGTGGGATTTGACCTATTATCATTTAAGCCTAAAAGTCAATCCTGCAGACAGTAGTTTTGTTGGGAGCAACCTTATCGGATACAAGGTAATTGAATCAAATCAATTAATGCAAATTGATTTGCAGCCACCCATGAAAATTACACGAGTCATTCAAAATGGAATTGAGCAAAAATTTGAGCAAGACGGAAATGCCTGGTTTGTAAAATTAACAGATCAACAAAAAAAGGGGGAACTAAAGTATGTGTTGGTTGAATATGGGGGAAAACCCCATGCAAGCAGACGACCACCCTGGGATGGAGGAGTAAATTGGGGCAAAGATCTTGAGGGTCGTCCATTGATCACTACTTCAAACCAAGGCATTGGCGGAAGTATTTGGTGGCCGGGCAAAGATCATCCTTACGATGAACCCGATAGTGTATTGATTAGCATTACCGTTCCTGATCCATTAATTAATGTATCGAATGGAAGATTGCGAAATGTGGAACACCACTCTGATAAAACCAGTACCTACAATTGGTTTGTTTCCAATCCCATCAATAATTATGGGGTGAATATCAATATTGGAAATTATATCCACTTCGGTGACGTTTATAAAGGCGAAAAGGGCGATTTGGATTGTGATTACTGGGTACTTGATTATCATCAAAAAGAAGCCAAAGTACAATTTAAACAGGCTCATCTGATGCTGGAAGCTTTCGAACATTGGTTTGGCCCCTACCCCTTTTATGAAGACAGCTATAAGTTGGTTGAAGTTGCTTATCCCGGCATGGAACACCAAAGTTCGGTTACCTACGGGAATGGATTCAAAAACGGTTATGTTGGTCGGGATGTTAGTAGTACCGGTTATGGGATGAAATTTGATTTTATCATCATTCATGAATCGGGTCACGAATGGTTTGCAAACAGCATTACAAACTGGGATGAAGCCGATATGTGGATCCATGAAAGTTTTATTGCGTATTCCGAAAACCTGTTTGTTGACTATTTCTGGGGCAAGGAAGCCAGCGCGGAATATTGTCGTGGAACAAGATTAAATCTTGACAATGATCGTCCGATAGTTGGCGTTTATGGTGTTAATTACAATGGATCGCACGATATGTACTCCAAAGGAGCAAATATGCTGCATACTATAAGGCAATTAATCGATGATGATGAAAAATGGCGTCAAATTTTGAGAGGTTTAGGGAGCGAATTTTATCACCAAACGGTAAAAAGCGAACAAATTGAACACTTCATTAGTGAAAAAAGCGGAATTGATTTACAACTGTTTTTTGATCAATATTTGCGTGATACAAGAATCCCAACTTTTGAATACGCACTCATCAATGGCCAAATGCAGTATCGCTGGACGAATTGTGTTAAGGGATTCAATATGAAAGTAAAAGTTTATGTTAATGACCAAATGCATTGGCTCGACCCAACACAAAGATGGCAAAAAATGAATCTGGAAGCCCCCATCCGATTGGTAAATGTCGATCAGGATTTTTATGTGGCTACCTTCAAAGTAACAGAAATAATTGAGCAGAAATAGTTGTTTTAGAAATGATCTACCCTACCACAAATTAGTTGGGTTAAAGAATTCAGAATATAGAATGAAGAATAAGATTATGATTTTAAATTCTGACTTCTGTATGCTGAATTCTTTTGAAAACATTAAACAAAACACAAGCTCAATCTGACCGATAAAAATCGTTTTATGTCAGCTGCTAAACATTTATCTGCCCCCTGCCGGTAGATTTTCCATCAAATAACGGGTCATCGACATACGAAGATGTAATGAAGTATTTTCACGCTCATTAATACCGTGCGAACGCATTGGATATACAAGCATTGAAAAATACTTATTATGCTTGATGAGCTCATCAACCAGCATTTCGCAACTCTGATAATGAACATTATCATCGCCCGAACCATGGATTAAAAGCAGATTTCCCTTTAAGTTTTTAGCAAAGGTAATTGGGCTGCCCTGTGCAAAACCTTCCGGATTATTAGCAGGTGTATCCATGTATCGCTCCTGATAAATGGTATTGTATAATTTCTGATGGCTGACAAACGCAACGGCTATTCCGGTTTTGTATATTTCAGGATATTTAAACATACAGTTGAGCGTCATGGAACCACCTCCACTCCATCCCCAAATGGCAATCCGATCGGGATCGATAAAATCCCATTCCATGATTTTGCGGGCAGCTGCAGCCTGATCATCGGTAGCGATAATGCCTATTTTTTTATAAATGCTCTTTCTCCACTCTCTGCCTCGTGGCACATTGGTACCCTGATTATCAATACTTATCACAATATAACCTTGTTGGGCTATAAATTCGTGATATAAATCCCTGCTATAGCTATTCTGAACAGTACTTCCTGCCGGTTCGCCATACACCTGAAACAGCACGGGATATTTTTTTGAAGGATCAAAATTCAAGGGTTTTATCATCCATCCGTCAAAAACCAACTCATCCGAAACTTGAATCCTGAAGAATTCTTTTTTAGGAATATTGTATCCGGCAAGCTTGGCTTTTAATGCTGAATTGTCCTCCAGTACATTAAGGGTTTTATGATTTGGCAAACTTACCACGTCTATTTGAGGAAGAGTATTTGAATTTGAAAAAGTATGAATGGCAAACTTACCGTCAGGTGAAATATTATATGAGTGGTGCCCTTTTCTATCAGCGGGTGAAAGTCGCTGTGGCTCTCCATTGCCGTCGAGTTTGCTTCTGAATAAGTAACGCTCGGTTGGGGTATTGGGGGCAGCAATATAATAGATCCACCCTCCCTTTTTATCAATAGTGAGTAAATTGATTATTTCAAAATCTCCATGTGTGATCGGTTTAACCTCTTTTCCATCTCTCGAAATCTTGTATAAATGCAACCATCCGCTATTGTCACTTCTCCATGTAAAATATTTTCCATCATCCAGCCAGGTTAAATCATCATAAACATCCAGCCAGGTATCCACCTTTTCGGTATAAATAACTTTTGCTGAACCGTTATTCGCATTTCCAAAATAAACAATATTGGTGTTCTGTTTTCGGTTGAGTTGCTGAATAATAATTTCTTCGGAAGAGTTAGCCCAATCCATGCGTGCCAAATAATGATTACGCGGATCACCGGGGATATCCATCCATTTTGTTTTAAGGGTTTCAATGTCCAGCACCCCGATTTTTGAGGCAGAATTTTTAGTGCCTGCTTTAGGATAGGGCAACGGGATCAGTTTTGGGTAAATCGAATCGATATTATTGATCATGTAAAAGGTACCGATCCCCTCAGTGTCCATTTGCCAGTATGCAATTTTTTTAGAATCAGGGCTCCACCTGAAACCGTCGCGTAAATTTAGTTCCTCTTCATAAACCCAGTCGAAGGTCCCGTTTACGATATTGGCTCCACCATCCTTAGTTAAGGGGGTAATAACCTGAGTAGCTAAATCCTCCATGAAAATATTCTGTTCGCTCACATAGGCAATTTTTTTGCAATCGGGCGAAAACTTGGCAAACATTAAGGTGGTTGCCTTTAACGTCTTTCCAATTTGTTGAAGTTTTCCTGATTTTAAATCAAGTACCCAGTAATCACCCCGGGTATTATATCGCCAAACCCTTCGGGTATTTGTAAAAATCAGGAGTTTCCCTCCGTCTTCCGACCAACTGTAATCACTGATTTCAAGTGGAGACTTTTCACCAACCGGCACAAAGGATTTAGCCTTTATCAGAACTATCCGACTTCCTGTTTCAGGATTATACTTGATGATATCCCTGCCACCATCTGCAGAACGCTCAAGCGTAGTATATCCTGATCCATCTGACAACCATCGTGCGGGTCCAAAGCCTTTTGTTGGAAATTCATTCGTTGAATAAAGTTTTTCAAGTGTTAAATCCTCTTTCTGCCCACAACTTAAGAGCGAGATGAATGAGAAGATTAAGATTAATGAGATGGACTTCTTTTTCATATGTTTATAATTAGTTTTTTAATTGTCATATGGAACTCGCCATCGAGAATTATACGTCTGTGTGAGATGATGTATCATGGCTCGTTTCATGATTTTAAATTTATTTTTACTTCAATCAAATTTAAGGCAATTAAATCATAATATTATCGGTTTTGTTATCAATAACTTAACAGATAGTAAACTATTTTACGATCTCCGAAAATACAGAAAGAGTTTCGATATTCAAACACTGAGTTCCTTTCATCGACAAAATGATTGATTATTCAGCGATAATTTCAATTACAATTCGGCTATACATTCAATTTCCACCAAAGCATCCAAAGGGTTTTTCTTTACACTAATTGTGGAACGGGCAGGTTTATGACCGTCAAAGCGTTTCTCATATACTTTGTTCATTCTGTGAAAATCATCCATGTCTTTCAAAAAAACCGTTGCTTTGACAATGCTTTTAAGGGTAAGGCCCATACCTGCTAAAATTATTGAAATATTATTAAAAGTTCGTTCAGTCTGATCCTCAATGCTTGATCCTTCTAACTTTTTTGTAGCAGGATTCACCGCTGCTTGTCCTGAAACAAACACCAAATTTCCAACTTTCATTGCATGGCAATATGGCCCTATTGCGTCTGGTGCCCCTTTAACATAAATTGCTTCCATCGTTTTAATGATTAATGATTATTTTTTATTGTTTATTTTCAAATAATGAATTCAAATTTACAACCTTAATTCGGGTTAATAATGAATACAAAGATCATTAATTTTACTTATGCAATTTTAAAAATGTATTGAAATACTGATTGTTATTAACCCAGTGATGGATCTTAATTTTTTTAAAATAGTGCTTGGTTCATCCATGATCTTAGATGATTACTTTGTTCATTTATTGGACAAGATATTTCATCATGTCCATTTTTTACAAATTAATGGACATGATCACTTGCTTTTACCAAAAAATGAACATATTTGCAACACGCCCAAATCATTGCAAAGAATAAAGTGTTTTGGTTTGATGTTTTTATTTATCGCATTAATCAATTCGTTTAGGCAAAAACCATAAAAAAACCGGTTGTTAAACCGGTCTTTTTATTATCTCTTTTCGAATTCTGCTTTCCCCTTATCGAGAAATTCAACAAATCCATTAACGCTTAGATCAAAAGCACGGGGCTCAACCAGTTGGTTACCTTCATGATCAATCAAAACATAATAAGGCTGCGCGTTTACACGGTATTTTTCCACCTGAAAATCTGCATTTTTTTTGCCAATGGTTTTCTTTACTTTACCATCAATTTTTGAAGTCACCCAATCCGATTCTGCCATTTCCGTGCGATCATCAACATATAAAGCGATGATCACATAATCTTCGCTCAATCGTTTTAATACTTCGGGATCGGACCAAACATTTTTTTCCATGACCTTACAATTGGTACAAGAATGTCCTTTAAAATCTAGCATCACAGGTTTATTTAATTTTTTGGCACAAGCCATTCCCTGCTCATAATCGAAGTATCCCTGAAGTCCGTGAGGTAAATGCAAAATATCGCCATATTTGGGCTCTTCACAAATTTCCGATTTTGGGCCAGAACTTACCATAACAGGTTGTTTTTTCCCAATTAATTCAACTAAGTCAAAAGAAGATTCGGTAGGTAAGAAGCCAGAAATTGCTTTTAAAGGAGCTCCAATCATCCCCGGAATTAAATAAACCACAAAAGTAAAAGTGGCGATTACCAAGAATAATCGAGGAACACTGATGTGATTTACATCACTATCGTGAGAGAATTTGATTTTTCCCAAGAGGTAGAATCCCAATAAAGTGAATAAAACAATCCAAATAGCAATGAAAAACTCACGAGATAATCCCCAACCTAATGCCTGGTTTGGAACCAAAAGGAATTTTAATCCCAGAGCTAAAATGATAAAACCAAGAACAACTTTAACCGAGTTTAACCAACCGCCTGATTTTGGAAGTTTTCCCATCCATGACGGGAATAATGCAAGTAAGGTAAACGGTAAGGCAAATGCCAATGAGAACCCAAACATCCCAACTGCAGGCATGATGATGCTACCGGTTGATGCTTCAACCAATATTCCACCAACGAATGGCGCTGTACACGAAAATGAAACCAATACCAATGTTAAAGCCATGAAAAAGGCTCCGATAATTCCACCTTTATCCGCTTGCTGGTCTGATTTATTAGTCAGTTTTGAAGGTAAAACAAACTCGAATAAGCCAAAAAAAGAAGCTGAAAAAATGGCAAACAATAAAAAGAATATCGTATTTGTAATCCAGTGGCTACTTACACTTTTAATCGAATCGGAACCAAACAGAACAGAAACCAATACCCCGATAAATGTGTAGATTATAATGATAGACAAACCATAAACCATCGCATTGGTTTTTGCCTGTATTTTGTTTTTGCTGCTGTTCATAAAGAACGTAACAGTCATGGGGATCATTGGGTAAACACAGGGTGTCAGGACTCCAACAAAACCAGACATCAAAGCAATGAAAAAGAAAACCCATAAGGATTTATCCGATGAATTTGTATCTGAATCACCAACCGAATTTTGCGCTTCTACTGCTTTTGCAGCCGGAGTTTTTGCGTTATCTGTAGTTCCGGTTCCTAAATCTTTAAATTCAAATTCTATTTCGGTGGGGGGCAAACACTTGGTATCGTCACAACTCATAAACTCGATTGAACCCTTAATGGTTGTAAGCGAATTTCCTATAATTTTAACCTTTTGCGTAAAAACCCCTTGATGAGAAAAATAGCGGATCATCATCTCAAAGTTGGGATCATAAACCTCAATTGATTCCGTTTCTTCAACAATTCCGATGAATTCAACATTGGCATTTTCGGCAAAGGTGAACAATGTGGCCGGTGGTTGCATCTCGATTTTCTGAGAATACATGTGCCAGGGCTCATCAATATCTGCTGTAAAGATTAACTCATATTCATTATTTCCCAGATTTTTGCTGGCAAAGCTCCAGTGTACCGGTTGTTCGACCTGGGAGAATGCACTCATGAAGGTGAGGCTGATTAAAAGTGAAATAAGAAAGGTTTTTTTCATCAGAATGATTTAAATAGGATTATAAAATAATAAGCAAATTTAATAAAAACATATAGCAATTTAGATATGAATTTAACTTATTAACTAATTTTTAACAGACTCAGATTGAAATGTTTCATTCATATTTTTCAGGCTTCATCAATAATCAATCCTTTTTATTATATATCAAAATTACACATGATGGCTTAAAAGGTCAAAATAAGTTTTCAACTATGAATCGAATGAAATATTAATCTACAACAAATAAGACAAACAAAAACAGAAAAAGAGTGAATGAGGATTAAATATTTTACCTTAGGATTAAATTTATAAGCATGCATTCTTATATATAAAAGGGGCCGCACCAGCAGCTAAATTTATTTAATGATTGAGTGCCAGTCTGGTCTGGCGGGCACTCAATCTTCTCAACACCTTAATTAATAAACTTTTTGGAGAGTACTTTTTAAAAAATACATTTTGTAAATACCAAAAGGTCCAATTATATCCGTTAGAATAATTTATAATTTAACCTTCTTTGGTATTGCTCCAATAAATATTTATCAAGCCATTGATAAAATTCCTGGATGTCTTTTGGTTTTTTGGTTCCGGCATCAAGTTCACCAATTAATTCATTAGCTTTTACGGCAATTGTTTTTTCCATGTGCCGAATTATTTGCGTGTAACCTGTTCCTTCACTATTTATAACTGCCGATAAATTAATATAATTTTGCCCATTGTCACTTTTAAGAGGGAAACATTCTTCTTTAAATTTTAATCCAGCGGTATTAAGAGGAGATTGCAGGTCCTTACCCATTGCAACTACTTTTGGAAGTTCTCCTGCTGATAACCAGGTAGGAACAGCAACAGTGGTCAGAGGGAAACCTATAATGGTCCACATCATCATTTCGTCCACATGTTTTGAATCTCTTGCTCCTACAAATATGTACGATGAGGAGGTTGATACTCTTGGTATATAGTCCATGAAGAATCTGAATTCCGACACATCTCTTTGAGCCGGCATCTCATCCGCCAAATCTGCTTGGATTCTGGGATGATACAGACTTCTGGATATGGCATTAATAAGATATTCAGGTGCTAATTTTTTCTCTAATGCTGCTTGGTTGAGGATTATGCTTGCATTGTTAAACCTGTTAAATCCAGATCCAAGTTCCTTATCCCCACTCATTGAATGGTTCGTTCTAACAACGATGCCATAAGGTGCTTGTTTTGGATCATTCGCATCCACTTTTACATATTTATAATTTCCGGTCTCATAATAAGCCGCTCCACCATTTGCATCAATAACCCCATAATTTGAATTGACGCCCATTGGCTTTGTCAGTGTATCCAGGAAATGTTCAAAATCTTCAAGCGAACAGCAGACCATCAGCGCCAATTTTGTAACAACTCCATCTTGGTCACCAGGACTTGTTGAATCCCCAACATTATTGTTATAGGCAGCAGTGTTCATAATGGCGAATCCTTTTTCATTATAACCACCCCACACTGAACTTTTCATACCTCGTTCAGTACTATTGGTCACAGCCATGTACTTGTATTTACCATCATTATATATGACTAGAGAGTTCCTCATTTCACCTGTATCCCTGTTTTTTAAGAGAAGAGGTTTACCATCAACAGTATATTTTCCTGAAATAATAAATGACGTGCAGGCATCAGCCTGATTATGAAAAATGACAAAAAAGGATATAATGCTTAAGAGGATTAATTTTTTCATTTTAATGGTATTTTAAGATTATTTAATTTTTTTATTCATTTATGAATCGGCCTTAAAAACAAAGCCAGATTTATAGCCATTACTTAAATTTATGATTTTTTATTGAGAGCACAAGAAATCCTTTCATTCTAATTCTGGATTCCTAAGAAAGGGAGGGCATTTACCATGCCCTCCCAATTCAGAAACGAAAACACAATTTACTATAGGTTTACCTTAGTTTTTGCATATAAGCCCGGTTCAGCCGGTGCATTACTATTTGATTCTACCTCATCAGCCGGATACAAAAATCGTTCAACATTTTTAGTAGCCGAACCTATGTTTAATGGGAAAGGTACATCAATGTCCGAATCTGACTTTTGGAGTCTCCTTGTGTCATCATAAGGCATAAATGTTGTAAACCCTGACACATATCTTTCTTCAATAATTTCCCTTAGTAAAGCCCTTAATGGAACAATATTATCTGTATTTTCCATTCCACCAGCATTAAAATCTGCTTCAACATAGGCATCATATTTTTTTGTAAGAGCTGATACACTTGTGTTAAAAAGTGCACCTGTAGCTAAGGCTGCCCTATAAGTATTTAAATGTCCGAGCCCTGTTGTAAACCCTTGGGTTCTGGCACCTGCTTCAGCAAGAGTTAAAAGGTTCTCCTGATAAGAAACGATTTGCTGAGGTTCGTATGCTGCTGCAATACCGGTATTAGCTGTAAAACTATTATAATTAATAGTGTAATACTTAAGTCTGGCAGCCTCGTTTGTTTTTGCGTTATTGCGTGAAACCCCACTTGTATTATCCAATAATCGTGTAAGGAAATTTCCTGTTCCAACATTGTATGAATTCGACAAAGTAAGATAATATTTATTTGTGGTGGCATTTACACCTGAATTCTTAGGTTTAAACATCATGCTATTATCCTTTGAAGAAATTCCATTTTGTGCAGCTGCATAAGCAAGATCGTATTGTTTTGTCAGCATATAATAACGAGCCTTTAGTGTGTAAGCCGTTTGAAGCCATTTAGTTTTGTTACCGGCAAATATATAGTCTTGAGCAACTACACTAGCCCCTGCACTGCCAAGGTCATTTATAGCGTCAGAAAGAAGCGTTTGTAAAGCAGCAAAAATTTCCAGTTGATCATCAAATTTTGGATTTTCAACATCGCTTACAGCTTCTGAATAAGGGATATCTCCATATAATGAAGCATAAGTTCCTATAGCGTTTGCTTCCAACACTTTTGTCATCCCCTGATATAATGGATTGTCGGTTGTTCTATTACGAATTTCCCGGACAGGTGCAATTACTCCTTGATAGGCCTCCCAGTCAAAAGTTATAGTTGTAACGTTATATTCATACTTTGTTTTCTCATCCTGGTTAATACCCTCTAATTGTCCTGAGTAAAATCCGGCTACACGATTAAATTCTCCACATTGTAAAACTATATTAGCCAATTCGGCACCATTCATAAAAAGGCCGGGATCAACAGCAGTAATTGTAAGTTGATTTGGATTGTCATTTATTCCGTCCACCATTTTTTCGCAACTTGATAATCCAATTGTCGCAAAAACAAGTAAGTATTTTAAATTTTTTGTTTTCATAAGATCATGTTTTAAATAGTAACTTGAAGATTAAATAATACAGAACGTGTACCTGGATTATTAAAATAATTCATCCCTGAAACATTACTAACGCCATAATAATTAGAGTCAGGATCGACACCTACCAATTTGGTCCAAAGGATCAAATCTCTTCCGGTAACAGATAATCTTAAGGAACTGAATGTCATTTTTGATGTTACTTTAAGTTTTTTGAAAGTATATCCAAGAGTTATATTACGAAGCTTGGTCCAGGTTGCGTCTTCAACAAAAAAGTCATTAACGTGACTAAAACCTAAACCTCCGCCTCTACCATTATACCATGCCTCATCAAGGATAACCATTCCACCGCCAAAGTCTTGAAGATTACCTCTCACAATATCTCCTGTATGATATTTAATTGTTCCATTTACTGATGCAACATTTGGCATGTCAAAAGGTATCGTTACTTCGTTTGATACATCAACATGTTGTCCAAAACCATAAAGCGTAAGTTTTGTCCTATCTAAGAAATCTCCACCTTGTGAATGTTCGAATAAAACACTCAAATCAAAATTTTTATAATTTAATTGGAATCCTATACCACCTCTCCAATCAGGATTTGGATCTCCAAGAACCCTTGCTTTTGTATCCAACTGCGGATACCCGTTTGCATCAAGAATTAATTTGTTGTTTTCATCACGCAGTGACCCGGCTATATAAAAAGAACTCATAGGGTATCCTTTAACCGCTTTTGAAGTACCTCCAATATCCACGGTTTCGGCACCGGCAATGTCAACTACCAGATTTTTATTGTTATTAAAATTAGCACTTACTGTTAATCGCAAATCCTTTTGTTCTATTATCTTACCGCTTAAATCTAATTCAAATCCTTTGTTTTCAATAACTGCAGCGTTTTTATAGTTAAAAGTATAACCGGAGCTGGGATTGGTTTTTACAGCAAAAAGGATGTCTTTAATTTGGTTTTTATAATAGGTTAAGCCAAATTCAATCTTGTTTTTTAAGAATCTTAGATTGGTTCCAATTTCCCATTCAGTTTTTATTTCAGGTTTCAAGTTTAAATTACCTTTTGTGGTTGATAACGTGTAACTACCTCCAAAATCTGCATAACCGGCAGCAGCTAAAGTGTAAAATCTATATGGTGCTGGTTGGATACCCACTTTTCCATAGGCAAATCTTAACTTTCCAAAACTTAAAACATCTGATTTAACCAAATCGGTAAATTGCCATGCCAAATCTACTGATGGATAAAAGAAAGTTCCTTTAATAGTAGAAGCAGCCTCAACAGCACCTGAAACCGTAACGAACAATTGATTGAATACACCAAAATTAAGTATTCCGAATCCACGATTTGAACGAATTTGTGTCTGAGTGGTTTTCCATGTAGATGCAGACTTATCCGGATTTAAATCAGAGGTATAAAGTCTTGAATCAACTGCAAATGGTGAAAGGGTATTGACGTCCATAAATCGATTTCTGTCATTGTAATTTACCCCTAAAGTTGCCTCCAGTTTTACATCTTTGTTTAAATCATGTGTTGCGATGGCAATTGCATCAAAGTTAATCTCCTTGTTTCTAATATCGGTTTGAGTCCACAAACCAACGCCTCTGGCTGAACTTGATGAGCCAATCGGGTAAAATTCGCTTCTTACATCATTGTAATAGTCAAGACCTCCCCTAACAATAAACTTCAGCCACTCTGTCGGATAAATTTTTAATTCCGGGTTGATTATAAATCGATCAACATTATTGGGCGATTGTTGCTCATATATAGCCCATAAAGGGTTGGTATAACTTGGGGCCGCTGATTGTCCAATATGAGCATTGAAATACATTCTTTGTCTGTTCGGATAAACAGTTCCGTTAGCGGCAACATATGTTCCGATGTAATCTGACATATCAAAATCCGGTGCTGAACGATAGAGTCCAATTAAAACACCATTTGTAGTTTCGCCGGCTGTAATGGTCCTGTTTGACTTTGTGTTTGCATAAGTAATTTTACTATCCAGGGTCAACCAGTCATAAAGTTGAGTCTTGGTATTCAGCCTTAAGTTTTTTCGGTGATAATCGTAATTTCTAACAATCCCGTTTTGATCCAGGTTTTCAAAACTTAAAAAATAAGCTGTTTTTTCGCCGCCACCTCTTATTGAAAAGTTATGTTGAGCGAATGAACCCGTACGGAAAACCAGGTCCCGGTTACTTTCCACATAGGTTTCTTTTGAGTTTTTCTTAGTTATCAAATAATGTGTATTTCCGGTAGTATTTGAAATAAAGCTTCCCCCATTTACATTTACTTCATCAGCCGCACCCGAACGATCTGCAATTTTGTCGCCCCATGATAAGTTTGTGTTCATCGCCCATACACCACCTTTACCTTGTCCGTATTTATCTTGTAATGGTTCAAAAACACTAGCCTTATCAAAAGATTGGGTAAATGAATATTCTACTACTGGTTTTTGGTTCATCGTACCATTTTTGGTAGTAATAACAATTACACCATTTGCTGCCCTTGAACCCCAAAGTGCTGCTGCTGAAGCACCTTTTAAAATTTGCACAGACTCAATGTCTTTTGCATTGATATCATCCAACCGTGATTGTTGGGTAACAGTAACACCTCCTATATTATCATTGCTAACCGGCATACCATCTATAATAATTAAAGGTTGGCTTGCTCCTGAAATGGTGTTGGTTCCCCTGATAACGATTGATGAACCTGATCCCGGATCTCCGCTTGATTTATTGATCTTCACACCGGAAGCCTGACCTGCTAAAGCATCAATAAGCCCTGCTGATCCTGATTTTTTCACATTATCAGCATTAACAATCGAACTTGTTGATCCTGTTTCGTCAACTTTTACAGTTGTTCCAAGAGCCGTAACAATTACTTCTTCCAGCTCACTTAAACTTGTCTTCATCACTATATTAATAACGGTATTATTCATTACCGCTATTTCTTGATCTTCGAATCCAATAAATGAAAATGCAAGAATTGCTTTTGCATCAGGTACCTCAAGCGTATAATTACCATCTCTATCTGTGGTAACACCAGAAGTTGTTCCTTTTATCATAATGGTGACACCCGGTAAGCCTAATCCATCTTCTAAACTTGTAACTTTTCCTGTTATTTTAATTTTCGGAACAGGTGTTTGTGGTACCTCATTTTTTAGTTTTGCTGCAGGTTTGATAACAATAACTTTATCAACAATTTCATAGTTCAAGCCAGAGTTTTCAAAACATAACATAAGGACCTCATCAAGTGAAGCATTCTCAAGGCTTATATTAATAGTATGTTTTGAATTAATTTCTTCATGCGCATAGAAAAATTCATAGTCGCATTGACTCTGAATTGCCTTCAAAACATCTTCTATACTAGCATTCTTCAGACTTAAATTGAGTCTGGGTTCCTGTGAATATGCATTTGCAGTGATCTGAAATGCAGTGATTAGAATGATAAAAATTTTTAGCTTCATAATTAAGAAGAAATTTCTCCTCGCATGAGGAGAAGAATTAGAAAGTAAATTTTTCATAACTTTGTTAAAATTTGGTTTAACTTAATGTTCATATCTGGGATTTTTAAGAATATTCTGTTAAGCTTACGGAGGATGTTGCCGCATCCTCCGTTTTATTTAAGCCTACTTTCTACTAACCAAAACGGTATTTTCAATTATTTCAAATTTTACATTTGTTGCTAATTCAATAATGTGTAATGTTTGTTTGATATCATTGTATTTATATAAGGTTCCGGAAAAATGTAAATTTTCCGCATTCGTATTTAAAAAGGTAATTTCAGCGTCATACCATCTGGATAATTTTGTCATCACATTTTGAAGGTTTTCATATTCAAAAATATATTTCCCTGCTTTCCATGAAGTATATAATTCAGTATTTACCTTAATTTCCTGAAGATTGTCTAACGTTTTATCAAATTTAGCCTGCTTGCCTGGCACCAGAACAAGATTATATTTTGAGGCTTTTACCTTTACTTCCCCATCAACCAAGGTGGTTTCTACTGAATTTTCATTAGGATAAGCCATTATATTGAACGAAGTTCCTATTACTTCTACCTCCATATCATTTGTAGATACGATAAATGGCCTGATTTTATCTTTGGTTACCTCAAAATATGCTTCACCTGTTAAATAAACTTTCCTGATATCTGACGAAAATTGAGTTGGATACTTAATTGCCGAAGAAGCATTTAACCATACTTTGGTACCATCGGACAATGTTACATTAAAGACTTTACTTTTTGGAGTGATTAAGGTATTAAATTGAATTTCTTGTTGAGTTATGGCTTTATTATTACTGTACAAGATTTCTGATTTATCTTTAGTTATCTGTGTTCCATCAATCTCTATAATAGAATCCCCCTTTAACGATGCGGCAAGGCTTATAATTGTTCCATCTGCCATTATTAATGAAGATTCTTCCAGTTCATTAATTTGTTCCTCAAGTTTATTAAACGAAATATATGATTCCGAAGATGAGGTTCTTTGATATAAAAAATATCCACCTATTAATAAAGGGATGGCTAAAATTGCAGCGTACTTAAGAATTGATAAAAGAATCCTTTTAGATCGCACTTGCTTTTTGCTCATCTTTTTATTTATATTTTCCCAAGCTTTAAGGCTATCAATTTTATCGTGATCCTTAATTAAGGCATAAAGGTTTTCCTTTTGCTTAAATCTTTCATATAATTTTTGGTTATCCTTTGAATGAGATAACCATTCCTGAAGAGTTTTCGTCTCCTCTAAATTGGCTTCCTGATTTAACGCTTTAATAATAATATCAGGAATTCTAAGGTAATTTTCTTTTTTCATATGCTAAATAGATACTTATTAAACAGCCGATGTTAAAAAAGGGACTAGTCTTCAATTAAAAAATGTTAAATTTTTGTTAATTATTAAAATGGATAAAAAATGCAATAATGAGAAGACTTATATCCTTTAGATTTTCTTTAAGAAACTTATAAGCGGAAGCTTTATGTGTTTTAACGGTATTAATTGAGATTTGTAAATGATCAGCAATTTCCTGATTTTTATGTCCTTCCAAATTCAAATAAAGCACTTCTTTTGCTCGTGGCGGCAATTTGTCTACCGTATGCATTATTAATCGATTCGTTTCTTGTTCGATAAAATGTTGAAAGAAGAAATTTTCGGTTTTTTCAACATATAAAATTCTATCTTGATATCTTTTTTTGACAGCTTCGTGTTCAATCACATTTAGCGCTTTGTTTTTAGCTGCTTGATATAAGTATGCTTTTAAGGCGAGCGTATTTGAAAAAAGTATCCTTTTTTCCCAAATTTTTATAAATACTTCTTGCGCAATATCTTCCGATTGTTCAGCATTTAAAATAATTTTTTGAATAAATAAACTGAGGCTTTTATAATAAGTATCAAAAATCAACTTAAAAGCAGATTTATCTCCTTTACTTAATTTTAAAAGAATTTCAGATTCCATTATGCGCATTTAGGAAACAAATATAGAAAATTAGATTTAAACTAAAATTCCATAAGCTTATATGGATTCTTTCTTTGATTTAATTGTATAATAAATGGATACTTTTTCTTACATCTAAATTGGAAACTAACTAATCCCTTTTTTGATTCTTCCTGTTTAAGGATCATAAATATAAGATATTTTGATAAATTTTAAACTGTTTCAATTACTAAATTCTTACAACAATGTTAAATAAGCTATTCATTTTTTTTATTGCAACAGGACTCTCTTTCAGCACATTCACACAGGCCAAAGAAGACCCTGAAACGTTCAATCTAACCAAGGTAGGACAGGATGTTCCGGATTTTTCATTTACTACGATTGATGGCAAAACTTATCAAATGTCTGAACTAAAAGGGGAAACCGTTCTTCTTCTCTTTTTTGCTACCTGGTGTGCTCCCTGTCAGAAAGAAATGCCCCTAATTGAAGCCAATGTTTGGCAGAAATACAAGGATCGCGAATTTAAGGTCCTCGCTTTCGGACGGGATCACTCAATGGAAGAAATTAAAACTTTCAACGCGAAAAAAGGCTTCACTTACCCAATTGGTCCTGATCCCGGTAAAACAATTTATGGGAAATTTTTTACAAAATACATCCCTCGAAATGTGCTTGTAAATAAAGACGGAAAAATTATTTACCAGAAACAAGGTTATACTGAAGAGGATGCAAAGATATTGAATGAAATAATCGATAAGGAAACAAAATAATAAAACAATCCCAATTTTTAAGACTTGGTTCACGATCAGGTTGTGAAACAACTCTTTCGTGTGCTAAGTTTTTTAAATTAAGAGACTGAGGTTGAATTATTCTGCACTATATTCGATTTGAAGGATATTTTTTGTTTTTGAAGTAATTTTAAATCGGTTATCGATTTGATGCCCGATAATCCAAACGATATCATCTCCTGAGCATAACAACCAACTATCCTCTTTTTCAAAAAGTGAGAATTTTTGGTCGATAAAATAGTCGCTTAATTTCTTTTTAAAATTACTTCCCAAAGGAAAAAAATAATCTCCTTTTTTCCATTTACGGATGCTTAAAGGAAAAGTCAATTTTCCCTGGTCGAGACTCGCGACGTGCTTTTCTGTTGAAAATTCAAAAGTTGAATCTTTAGCAAAACTGCTGAGATTTAAACAAATTGGCTTTTCTATTTTTTTTGTCCTGTCGGATATAAAAAATTCTTTTTCTGCTTCCTTTTTCAAGGCTCTGATCATCAACTGAGTTCTATCTTTAATCAAATGGTGTGTATCTGAATAAAATTGACTCCCCGATCCACTGTTCAAATTTTTAATGATATCCTCAGTTGTTTGAAAGCTAAATCCAAATTCACGGATCAGTTCATATAAATAAGTTGAAATGGGTCGAAGTTTTTCAAGTTCATGAATTGAAATTGAATATTCATTGTGATGCTCTATCAGTAATTTTTCTCTCGTTTTATTTATTTGCGATGTATAAATTTCTTCTGCTTCTCTGAAGCGTTTCATATTTGCATCAAAAGTATTCAAATAGGCAGGATCAATATCTTCCAAAACCGTCAACAAATGATGTCTGATTTTATTGCGTAAGTATTTATCAGAGGCATTGGATGAGTCTTCGCGATATGTTAATTGAGATTTTTCAATAAATACGGCAATTTCCTTCCGTGTTGTAAAGAGCAGTGGGCGTATTAAATTTCCTTGCATGGCCCTGATCCCGTGCAAGCCTGAAATACCTGTTCCACGCAATAGGTTAATAAAAAAAGTTTCAAGCTGATCGTCCTGATGATGACCCGTGGCAATTTTGTGATAACCATTTTCTGACCGAAGTTTCTCGAACCACTCGTATCGTAAGTCCCTGGCAGCCATTTGCGTTGAAATTCCTCGCTCCTTCTCAATTTGATTGGTGTCAAATTCGATATAGAAGAAAGGAACTTTATATTTATCAGCCAGTTCTTTAACAAATAGTGCATCTCCATCCGACTCCTCGCCCCTCAATTTAAAATTGCAGTGTGCTATCCCGAAATTATAAGCAGCCTGTTGAAATAACTCGCACATAGCTACAGAATCCATGCCACCACTAACTGTCAGCAGGATTTTATCCTCTGAATTAAAGAGCTTATTCTGTATAATGTAAGATTTAAATCTTTCCAGCATCCTGCAAAATTAACAAATGGATGGTATTAAAACACCTAAACTATATAATAAGCTAGCTTTATTATCAATTGGCTTCTTATATATTATCATAAATATAATCGGGAGAAAGCTGATAAAAAAAATTATAAATGTAAAGCCCCCGAAACCTAATATTACAGTTTTCGGGGGAAATTTATGAATCATTGTTTTAAAAGAAAAATTACAATTATTTTGAAGTCCAGCAATTCAGTTAATCTTTATGTTAAAGATTTACTCCTATTAAAGCCGAAAACGTTACCAGATTTAAGGAGTCAGAATTAAAAATACAGACGACTCTATATTAAAGCCTCGTCAAAATTTCAAATTCAAGAAACTTCCTTTATAGCTTGTATAAAAATCCGGGTTAATTCGTTTACAGGTTTTCGTAAAATACTTGGATTAATTTTGAAATAAATAAACCCATCATTATGATTTACTGCTGGCAGAAAAACATTCATTGCTTCCAGAGCAACAATCAACCTTGTGGCATCGATATGATTAAGGTTCATTTGAAACACATTACTTCCATTCGGAATTTTAAATATATCTATATCTGACTGTGCTTGTAGCTCATTAAAAAAAACATCAGCTTGTTTCAAACTTGCTTCATAATCGGATAAGAAACTATCCAGATAATGGTTTGCTACAGCAGCAAAGGGCCATACCTGAATCACCCCACCCCCAAACATTCGTCGGGTATGAAAAAGATCCTCGATAAATGTTTTTTTACCTGCTAAAATAGCACCTGAAGCCGCATTAAAGTTTTTATATAAGGAAATGTAAACGGTATCAAACAGTTCCACAAAATCGTTCGGGCTTTTATCTGTATGAACACAAGCATTGAAAAGACGCGCGCCATCAAGATGCATCTTGATATTATTTTTATGTGCAAAGGCAGATATTTCTTTCATCTTGTCAAAATCAAACAATTGATTATTATATCTGCGCACCGGAGATTCAATGCTAATAACTCCTATTTGCGTATCTACCCTACCTTCGTTTGTCCGCAAGTATTCTTTTTCAACCTCTGCTAAATTAAAATCAACTTTACCTTTACCAAGCGGAATTAGATTTAGTCCACTCAAAATATTGGCACAATCGCCGGAATCACGATATAAATGACTATCCGACTGAACCAATACTTTACGATTTTCGCCAGCCAGTTTCCGCACAGCTATGTGATTAGCCAAGGTTCCGGTAGGCATAAAAATTGCACTTTCGGTTCCCAGTATCTTAGCCATTCCTTTTTCGAGTTCCTCAACAACCCCTCCCAAAGAATAATCATCGATTGAAATTCCAGCATTGGCGGACAATTTTGAGAGCAGGTTACTATATTCAGCCGGGGTAAAATCCAAGCCATCGCGTGTAAAATTAATTTTTTTACTGTCAATTTTCATCTGGTGGTCCTCGCTGATTCTATCAGAAAAAGCGATTGAAGGAACCGTAGCTGCAACTGTGAGTATGCTTCCTGTTTTAATGAAATTTCTTCGTTTCATATCCTTAATTCCCGTGTTTTTCAAGATCAGGCAGTGGCTCATTCATTATTAAAAAACGGTCGAACCATTCTTTAAGCATAAGATTGGTTTCTTCTTTGAATTCGGTAAGCCCATGATCAGCGCCTTCCATCATCACTAAACGATAAGGGATTTTCCCCTTTTGAAAAGCACTAGCCATATTTATTGCTGCCATAGGTGGAACGCGCCAATCAGAAGTACCATGCATAATCAATATCGGACAGGTTTTGCTGATTTCATGAACACGAGTAATGGCCGAACGTTCCTTCAACAGTGAGTCTTTATTCATCCAATATTTTGGTATTAATTGACTATAAACAGTTTTTTCCATTTCGCCACCTCGTTCATCATCCATCATTTGCAAATCGGTAACTCCACCTATCACAGCAACTGCCTTTATTTTATTTGTTTTCATCAAGCTCAGATAGGTCATCATTCCTCCTCTGCTCTTCCCAAACATTCCAATTTTTTCGACATCTGCCTGAGGCATTTTTCCTAAGAGTGGAATGAGGTTTAAAACATCGTTTACATCGGATCCACCAAATTCTTCCTGACCATCTCCCCCATCCGTTCCACGATATTGACTGGCAATGGCTACATAACCCCAACTAGCCACTCGTGCAAGAAGATCCACAACACTGTAAGGATTAATTTTACTGAATTCCCGATTTCCTCCACGGTTATAAATAATGGCTGGCAATTTTTCTGAACCTTTGGGATAAGCCATATAAGCTTTAACCCTGAGGCCATCACTCATGTAATAAACTTCTTCCATTTTGATGTTTTCCAAAAATGAGAATTCGGGCTTCAATGTGCTTGTTTTAGGTTCAAAAATCAATTGCCTGACTCTGGAACTAGCATAAGGATCAAAGTCTTTTCGGGAAACGATTTGCCCATTTGGCAAGCTATTGTCATAAGGTAAAGCCAGCAATGAGCCTAAATCCACTTCCTCACCATTGTTAAATAAAAATGTTATGCTGTTTAAATTTTCTAAATTCTCCAATGGGTTTTTGTCTAAAACGATAAGGTCGGCTTCATAACCTTTTTGTAATTTTCCTGTTTTCCATCCATAAGCTTCAGAAAAATTATTTGTACTTGCAGCCACTACCTCTCGATTACTTAAACCAATTCTGTGTAATATTTCCAGCTCTGAATGCAGTGAAATACCTGGCATAGTACCCCAAACATCGGTTGCGCTTCCAGCCAAATATTTACATCCGTTAGCTTGATAAACCTGTTCTATTTTTAGTTGTTGCAATGCCAAAGAAGTATAATTTGCCTGGACTTCAGGGGTATATAAATGTTTACCTGTAATTTTATCAACCGGGTTATTGATATCGACAGGGTTTAAAATTTTTGCAACCGGATCGTTCCACGGATTTTTATGATCGGGCAAATCGGCATATAGCAAACCAAAAGTTGGTATAATAAAGGTACGGCCTGAGGCCAACGTTTGAGCATGCTTCTGTAATTCTAAATTGGAGGTGTCCAATGAAGCCAGATATTGATAATATTTCCATTTAGGACTGTTCAATTTATCGCTAAATGGTTCATCAGCTACGGCCTCCCTGATTTTTTGTGGTGCCACATCCAATGAGTAACGGGTGGTGTGAACCACAGCATCAAGACCAATATTTATTGCTTCGGCATAGGATGAATGGCCCAATTCACCAATCGTGCCCATGCCCAATTTTTTAGCTTCAGCTTGTAACAACCTAACCTGATTTGGCCGGAGCTGATATTTAAGCAAAACAATTTTATACCCTTCTTTATGCAAATTTCGCAAATCGTGAAGTTGCGCATCATCTGACTTGGCTTCATCTCCCACCGATCCAAGATAATAAAAATCAGGACCTGGATTTGCATTTGGATAAAACCAACCTCGACGACCATCATCAATTTCAATAATTGTAGTAACTCCTTTAGCTAAATATGCGTTGGCATATGATTGATTGTTTAAGGTAGCAAATCCATCAATCAAACCGGGTAAAATATATTTTCCTGTTGCATCAATAACCCGTGCATTGGCTGGAATGGTCGTATTTTCATCAAAAGTACCCACAGCTATAATTTCATTTGCTTTAAAGTGGACAAAGCCATTCGGAACGTCATAATACTTTCCTTGCTCATCCTGCAGATTAATCAAAGTGGCACCTTTAATAAATACAGTATCGCTAACTTGTTGTTTTTGGCTGCAGGCTATTGACAACCACATCATGAAAAATAAAGAGAAAAGGGCTTTCATTATTTCGAATTTTTTTAAGTTAATGTATTAGAAATCAATAAAAAATGCTTGAGATTATTTCATTATTGCCTGATGTAGTTACGCAATAATTGGCTAACCCTATATGTGTTTGCATACGTTGATAAATAAGTTGATAATAAAAATAAAGCTGTTCAGTCTCTGGAATTCAGGTTTTACGTAACTTTTTACTTTTATTATCAACTAGTTAAACCATTATTTACAATTAATTCAAAATTTTGAATATTTTAATATCCATAGTTTTGAACCATATTTGAATTTGCTAACATCTCAACTTGTGGAATTGGAAATGCATATTTATAACTTCCATAAGCCGGTCCCCCATGTGTTTGGAGTACAGGATCTGATAGAGGAATATCTGAATTAGTGCGCGCCAAATCATCAAATCTAAATCCTTCGAAACATAGTTCTTTCCTTCTTTCCAGTAAAATATTATCTTTATCAGCAATAGTATAAAGATTAGCACCTCTTTTTGCAGGAACCATATTTAAATAAATTAATGCTGTCGCAGCATCACCAGTTTCTAATGCAGCCTCTGCATAAATCAAAATAACTTCTTCATAACGGATCAAAGGAACATTGTCATCAAATGAACGAGATGGATACTTACCAATATTCCTTAATTTAAAATTAGCTACTGCATCCCAATCGATCATGGCTGTTCCGGCAACAGTGCCTCCTCTTACATCATTATCATCAAATATCGTAAGAATATTAGGTAATGCACGAACATCACCATAATCAGAATAACGATATATATTAGCTAATCCGTTGATCCACTCATTATCGATATTACTATATCCCAATTCAAAAATTGAGTTTACACTTCCATCAATTGACCATGAAGCCGCATACTTATTGGCATCGATGATCGAGTACTTATTTGAAGCAATCACTATACTGGCCATTGATTTTGCTGTAGTCCAATCTTTAAAATATAAAGCTACTCTTGCAGCTAATGCTTGCGCCCCATAAGTAGTCATCAATTGTTTTGAATTATCATTTAAAGATGTACTCATCTTTGAGGTTGCAGTTGTTAAATCCTCCATGATAAACTGTTTACATTCAGCAACAGTATTTCGTATCGGAAAAAGGGTTTCTTTCGAACCTTTATAGGTTTTAACATAAGGTACACCTATATTTTGACCAGTTGTAACATGTTGTTGCCCATATATCCTTAAAAGATCAAAATGTGCTAACGCCCTAATTGCATATGCCTGGCCTATAATGTGGTCGATTTTTGTTGCATCACCTGTAATTTTATCAAGATCAGCTCCTATAATAACATTAGTTGAAGCAATAACGGTATAAATTTGAGTCCATGTGGCTGAAGCATCACTATCAGTATAAAGCATATCCATATTGCTTACTGTAGTTAATCTTGCAGAATTTCCATCTGCGAAAGCGTTATCTGAACGTACTTCACCATAAATAATTACATTTCTACCATAGTAATTATAGTTAGTCATTCTATTGTAAGCACCAAAAAGGATTCCTTGCAGGTCATCAACAGTTTTTATACTTGTGGCAACATCTTTTATCTGCGCTAGAGTTGGTTCTAGAGACTCTTTATCACAAGAAGTCACACTAACTAATAGCGTGATGGCTATTATTGAATATATAAATTTTTTCATCATTTTAAAATTTTAGATTTAACCCAAAAACAATTGATTTTACCGGGGGAGTTTCCAAACCAGTGAAACCGTCTGCGCCTACTTCCGGATCATATTTTAGTCTTTTATCTTTTACCCATATCAACAGGTTAGTACCTCGTACATAAACTTTTAGGCCATTAATTTTTAGCTTAGAAAGTATTGACTTGGAAAAATCATATCCAAAAACCAGATCTTTTAATCTCATATAGTCCCCATCATATAAAAACCTGGTAGAGGTATTTGCTGATTTATTTCCATCACTGCTCCAAACCATTTTAGGAATATCAGTAATATCACCCGGGTTTTGCCATCTATTCATTAACTCAGCGGCACCATTAAAAGATAATAATGCTTGTGTGCCATTAACCATATATAAGTTTGTCCACATTTCATATATTGCATTGCCTCCCTGGAATGATGCATTTGCATCAACAAAGAAATTTTTATAATCAACATGTAAGCTCATACCTCCACTATATGTTGGGAGAGGGCCTTTTCCCTGCCAAGCTTGTGCAGCAATACTATAATTACTGGTTGTTTCACCATCAACACCATTTACATACCAAAGTGGTAATCCGTTTGCAGGATCAACACCAGCCCATTTTATCATATACCATTCGTAAGCAGTATGGCCAACTGAAGATTTGTTCTTGTCAATGCTGTTAGAAATACTAATTTCTACTCCATTTCCGTCATAAGCTAATTCAGTAACTTCATTATCCAAGGTGGCAAAATTAAAAGATGCATTAATATTCAAATCCTTTGATTTAAGGATATCGAAAGCAACAATAAACTCAATACCTTTATTAACCATGGCCCCAACATTCTCTGTATACGAAGAATGTCCGGTACTTCGAGATAAAGGAACATTTTGTAATAGATCATAAGTTTTTTTATGGAAGTATGCAAATGAACCCGAAATTGCATTATCGAAGAACCCAAAATCAATACCAATATCTGAGTTTTTATTTTTCTCCCAAGTTAACTCACTGTTTCCATATTGATTAGTATAAATTGCGCCATTACCAATATAATTAGCATCATAAGCCAAAGATGCTTGATATCCGTTAATACCAATTGCCGAACTACCGCTAAGACCATAAGATGCTCTTACCCTTAAATTACTGATCCAATCAATATCCGAAAGAAATTTTTCCTGGCTCATATTCCAGGCTGCACCTGCAGCCCAAAATGTACCATAACGATTTGCGGCTTCGAATCTTGAAGAACCCTCGCGTCTGATTGTGAAGTCAGCAATATATCTCCCCAAGTAATTATAATTAACCATTCCTAAGTATGACAAATTAGACCAATCATAAAATGAAGATCCAGCTTGATAATTAGAACCAGCATTATCAATATTTGTTAAACCATCTGCCGGGAAATTTTCGCCATAACCCGTTAACCTATTTTGTTTATTTTTTTGGTATTCCAACAATGCTGTGACCGATATACGATGGTTTTCTTTATAAACCATTAAATAATCTAAAGAGTTTTGAGCTACATAGTTAAAATTTCTTTCGATCTGATCAGATGAAGAACCATTCAATGCCTTACCATCACCATGAATCCTGTTCCTGTACACTTTGTATTCACTGATTGCATAATCCAAAGATATCCTGGATTTGAACTTTAAATTCTTTACAATTTCCCATTCAATATTAGAGTTTGATATAGCACGGGTTAAATCATTATAGGTAATATCGTGTTTAGCTAAATATAAGTAATTGTAATAAACGCTTCCCTTATAGCTAATATTAATATTTCCATCTTCATCATAAGGTGTTATCCAAGGCGACATAAAGAAAGCTGCTGCTCGAGGATTTGCAAATTGTCGACCTCCTTCAAGAAATCCAGTTTGATGATTATTTGAAACGTTTGCTCTTGTTGAAAAAGTAAGGTTATTTCTAAATTTTCGGCCATAGCTTAATACTCCGGTTACTCTTTTAAAATCATTGCCTATAACTGTTGCTTCAGTTTTATTATAACTGAAAGAAGCATAAAATGATTGTAAATCATCTCCTCCTGTGGCAGATAAAGATACATTTTGCACAGGCGCGTTCTTGCTATCAACTGCTTCATTCCAATCAGCAAATGGTCTTCCGGCATTTACCCAATTCTGAAGTGTACGATTATCTTTGTTTTTGGCTACTACATATGAATATGCTTCCGCTTCCGAAAATCCATTGGCCTGGCCATAAGTATTATAGATAGCCTCTAAAAGTAATTCTTCCCGTTGAGCACCATTTAATGCCAATCTACCCTTTGTTGCATCATTTTGGAATCCATGAGAGGCTGAAAAATCAAATTGAGTTTTGCCACTTTTACCTTTTTTAGTTGTAATAACAATTACACCATTTGATCCACGGGCTCCATAAGCAGAAGTTGCAGATGCATCTTTTAGAATTGTTATGGACTCTATATCGGCACTATTTAAAGAAGCTAATGAAGTCAAGGAGCTTCTAACACTTGTGCCCCAGCTTGTTGTGCCGACATTTGAAACACTTCCGCTTATCATAGGAACTCCATCAATTACAAATAAAGGATCGTTTCCGGCTGTAAGCGAACCCATTCCCCTGATACGGATATCTTGAAAAGAGCCTGGGGTGCCCGATGTTGCCGAAATTGTTAATCCTGCAACTTTACCTTGTAATGCCTGATCGACAGAAGCTACAGGGATTTGTGCAAGCTGAGCACCAGATACCTGAACGGTTGAACCGGTGATTTCATTTTTACCTTTGGTTCCGTAACCAACAACAATAACCTCATTTAAACTGGTTGCTGATGGATTTAAAACAATTGAAAATTCTGTTTTATCCCCAACTTCAATAAATTGAGTTTCAAATCCAATAAAACTAACTTTAAGAACGGAAGCCGATCCGGTAACTTTTAACGAAAAATTACCATTTTGATCAGTAATAACACCATTTGAGGTACCTTCTTCCAAAACTGTAGCTCCGGGTAATGATATCCCGTCCTTATCCAGAACTTTACCTTTGATATTAATCAAACTTACCTCAATTGCCTTAATAGTTTTAACTTCCATTGATTTTCGAATAATGATATACTCATTTTCGATCAATGATTCCAATTGACTGCCTTTCAAGCATTCCGTCAGGACATTATTAATATCGGCATCCTTTAAGTCTATGCTGATTTGATTCAACCCTTTAAGATCATCAACCTGATAAATAAAACGATAATTGCTACTCTTTTCAATTTCCCGAAACACATTTTCGATTGAAACATTCTCAAGTTTGAGACTAAATGTGCCTTCTTTTTGTCCATTTGCCTGAGCGCTGATGACCCCCAAAACCATGGATAGAATTAATGATAGTTTCATAAGAATTAAAAAATTTCGCCTTATCCGCGAATCGCGGAAACTCACATGTAAAAAATTTTTCATAAATTTGAATGTTAGTTATTATTTATCCGGCGTTCAAGCTCCGGGTTAACTTACTTAAAAGGGGTTGGGTTCAAGCAATCCCTTTTTATTTTAAATGCTTTTTACTCGAATTGTTTTACCACTATATTCAAAGCTTACTTTTTGGGTTTTTTCCAATAAATCCAGTATTTGTGTTATACCTGCTTTTCTATCTACATTTCCTCTGAACTTCATATTCATAACATAATCATTTTCAAATTCAACCTTAAAATCATACCAGCGAGATAATTGATTAAATATGCTCTCCAGACTATTTGAGTTAAAAATGTAATAGCCATCCTTCCATGCAATATATGGCGATGTATCTACATTCTTTACACTGATTTTTCTATTCACGTCAATGATGACTCCTTGCTGACCCGGATTTAATTTCACAGTTGATTCGGAGTCGAACTTATGGCGTAAACTTACACTTCCTTTAATTAAAGTAGTTAAGTTCGTTTCTTCATCAGTGTATGAACGGATATTAAAAGATGTTCCTAAAACCTGAACCATTCCTTTTTCCGTATTCACAACAAATGGATGTTCAGAATTTAGCGCTATTTCGAAATATGCTTCTCCACTCACTAATTCTACAACTCTATTTTTGCCAAGAAACTGTTTGGGATATTTTATTGTAGTTTCTGAATTAACCCAAATTTTAGATCCGTCAGATAGATTTAAGGCAAATTCACCTCCCCTGGGTACAATCAGGGTATGTATTTCTTCGACCTGTTGATTATTTTCAATTTTCTCAGCATCAGCGTAAATAAGGGATCTCCCCTTCACTTCAATTTTAATACTGCTGTCTGCAACATTAACAACCTCATTTTCGCCAAATTCATAAATCTGGCCTTTTTCTACAATAAGTTGTGTTTTTGAACTTTCGGGAATCACTTTAGCTATAAACTCCGATTTAGTATCGGTAAATGGCCTTTCATAATTTAAAAGTAAATATGTTGCAGTCAAAATAGGGATAAGCACTGCTGCTGCTACGCGAGAATAAAAGAATATTTTTTTTCTGAATTTATCTCTCTGCATTTTCACTTTCTGCACAAGCCATTTTTCTTCAAGATTTATACTTCTATGTCTTTTAAACTGCATATCCAAGAATTCAGTTTTTTGAAGATTCAGAAATAACACTTTTAGGTCTTGATCCTCTTTTAACAAATTATCTACCTTTTTTTTATCTGATTCAGACAATTCATCTTTTAAATACAGCAACAAAAGTTGGCTGATTTCAAGATTTTCATCAATTTTTCTCATTAGTATCAATGTGTATTTTTTTATCAATTCTAAAGAATCGATTTTTATAGCTATTCTATATAAAGTGTTCAGATTAAATTTAGGGTGAACTGGAAGAGAAATATTTCTAAACTTTCTAAAAAAATGAATCAAATTTAATAAGCAACAATAAATATAAACTGTTTTTTAGATGATCGCGCAAAAACTTGCGGGCTTTTAATTTATGGGTCTTTACGGTATTTACACTAATTTTCAATTCATTTGCAATTTCATCTTGCGATAACCCATCCAAAAAATGCAAAAATACTTTCTTGCGTTGTCCTGGCATTGAATTTATCAATTTATTGATTTCTTTTACCATTTCTTCTTCGATCATGATAATTGAATCATCAATCTGATATTCGTTCTCCCTTATCCTTTTTTCTGAAAAATCTGTTTTAACTTTGTAATGACGGATATGGTTCATGCACCTAAATCGCACAGCAGTGTATAAATAATTTGCGATTTTATTAATATAAACTTCATCTCTTTTTTTCCACAAATCCAGAAATATTTCTTGTACGATATCTTCGGCAATTTGGTCATTGTGAATAATTTTTACTGCATAGTAATACAGCGATGAAAAGTATTCCTCAAAAATAGTTTTGAAATGCATTTCATTTTGAATCTTGAAAAAGATATCTCCAGAATTTACTTGCCTAATGTTCACTAGGCAAATATATAAAAATGTAAGTCAAACTATA
>JAHIVC010000056.1 GCA_018816945.1 Bacteroidota bacterium
GCGGGATTTAGTTCAACACAGTACATATTGCAGGGCGGGTTTAGTGGTACGCCAACTGCGGATTCTCGCATCGCAGTTCCGTGTCCTTCGGACAGGAACGCTCTCCGAAATCCGCCCCGACAACATGTACCAACCGTTAGCGGTCATTCCCCATTTTTCCGCAAGAAAATAATTTCTTCGGCTAACGGTTGGACACAGAAAAAGGGTAATTTTGGGCGACAAAGACTGACTGATTAAATATTTGATTTTTAACACTTTGAAAAAACGTTAGTCAGAATGCTAAAACAACACCCAAAACGGTAGATTAACAAACAAAAAATATGGAACACACAGAGCATAATCATACTGAAAGCACCCACACACATGACCACCATACCGAACACGGTGGCTCTGGACACGACAAACACGCAGGACATAATATTGCCGATTTTTGGAAGCGATTTGTAATCTGTTCGATTGTATCCATTCCTGTGCTTGCATTATCGCACATGATACAACAGTGGTTAGGATTTGAATTCACATTTGTAGGCGACAAATATGTATTAGCAACTCTTTCCACTTTCGTTTTTGTTTATGGTGGTTATCCCTTTCTGAAAGGTTTATATGACGAAGTAAAAGATAAAGCCATCGGTATGATGACACTGATTGGCGTAGCAATTACGGTTGCATGGGCATACAGTGTAGCTATTACTTTCGGTTTGCAGGGTATGGACTTCTATTGGGAAATGGCAACTCTGATAGACATCATGCTCATTGGTCATTATTTTGAAATGAAATCAGTAATGGGTGCTTCCCGTTCATTGGAATTACTTGTAAAAATGATGCCTTCAACTGCACATCATTTGGTCAACGGACAAATACACGATATGCCAGTAAGTCATTTAAAAATTGGTGACCTTGTATTGATAAAGCCAGGTGAAAAAGTTCCTGTTGATGGAATTGTAATAGAGGGCGAAAGTTATGTGGACGAAAGTATGCTCACAGGCGAAAGCAAACCTGTAAAAAAAGAAAAGGACAGTAAAGTAATTGGCGGAGCAGTAAACAGCAATGGTTCACTCACCATAGAAGTTAAAAGCACGGGTAAAGACAGCTATCTAAACAAAGTGGTGAAACTGGTTGAGGATGCACAAAAGATAAAATCCAAAACTCAAAACTTTGCCGACCGTGCCGCAAAGGTTTTGACATTTGTTGCTTTAGGTGGTGGTGTAATAACGTTAGTTGTTTGGCTACTATTAGATTTTCCATTTGTGTTTGCTTTGGAGAGAATGGTAACAGTAATGGTTATTTCCTGTCCTCATGCGTTAGGTTTGGCTGTGCCTTTAGTTGTGGCTATTTCAACTTCAATCGCTGCACAAAAAGGTTTACTCATTCGCAACAGAACAGCTTTTGAAAATGCTCGATTGATTACAACTATCATTTTTGACAAAACCGGAACACTAACCAAAGGTTCTCATGAATTGCAAGAAGTAAAAGTGTTGAATACAAAATATGATGACAAAGAATTACTCCGTCTGGCATCAGGCATAGAACAACATTCTGAACATTATATCGCTGCGGGTTTATTGCGAAAAGTAAAGGAATTGAAAATTGAAATTCCAAAATCAGAAAAGTTCAATTACCTGCCCGGTATAGGATTGGAAGGAAATGTGGAGGGAAAAGAAATAAAGGTAGTAGGTCCGAATTATTTGAAAGAACAAAACATCAAAATAACAGACACAATCGATAATTTCACAGGCACGGTTGTTTACATTTTGATAAACAAAGACGTTGCTGGATATTTTACCTTCTCTGACCAAATAAGAGAAAGCTCTTTTGAAGCCATTCAAATTCTTAAAGAAGCAGGAATTAAAAACTTACTGCTCACAGGCGACAATGAAAAAGTGGCAAAGAAGGTGAGCGATGATTTGAAAATGGACGGCTATTTAGCCAATCTATTACCGCATGACAAATTAGAAAAAGTAAAAGAATTACAAACCAAAGGCGAATATGTTGCCATGACAGGCGATGGCGTGAATGATGCGCCTGCATTGGCACAAGCAGATGTGGGAATTGCAGTTGGTTCAGGCACTGATGTAGCAGCCGAAACAGCAGATATAATTTTGGTAAACTCAGACCCGAAAGATATCGCCAACCTGATATTATTTGGTAAAGCTACCTACAACAAAATGATACAAAACTTATGGTGGGCTGCGGGCTATAACATTCTTGCTATTCCATTGGCAGCAGGTGTATTATACAAATGGGATATTATGCTCAGTCCGGCTATTGGTGCAGTGCTGATGAGTTTAAGCACAATTGTGGTTGCGATAAATGCACAACTTTTAAAAAGAAAAATTTCATAAACTAAAAACAATTTATCATGAAAAAACAAATCATTACAGCAGCTTTACTATTTACAGCAACAATGTTTTTCACTTCTTGCGGAAGCAATAATTCTGAAACCAAAACAGAAAAATCGGCAATAGAGGAAAGCGCAACTGCCCAATACCAATGCCCTATGAAATGTGAAGGAGAAAAAACGTATGACAAACCCGGTCAATGCCCCAAGTGCAACATGGATTTGCAAAAAGTTGAAGAAATGGATGAGCAACATAACCACGACAGCACACACACAAATCATTAAGTCGTTCTAATAATTGTAACTCATGATAGAAAAAATCATTTCATGGTCAACGCATAACCGGTTCTTTGTTTGGATTGGCATTTTGCTTATTGTGGTTGGAGGCGTTTGGTCGGTAATGACCACTCCCGTTGATGCTATCCCTGACCTTTCCGAAAATCAGGTAATCGTTTACACCGAGTGGATGGGGCGTAATCCGCAAATCATAGAAGACCAAATTACCTATCCTTTGATTTCGAATTTACAAGGTATTCCAAATGTAAAAGCCATTCGGGGCGCATCCATGTTTGGCATGAGTTTCATCTTCGTCATTTTTAATGACGATGCGGAAATATATTGGGCAAGAACTCGAGTTTTGGAGCGATTGAATTTTGCACAACAAGCATTACCACAGGGAGTAACGCCTTCTTTGGGACCCGATGGAACAGGCGTAGGCCATGTTTTTTGGTACACCCTTCAGGGTGATGGCTACGATTTAGGAGAATTGCGAGCTGTGCAGGACTGGTATGTAAAATTTGCCCTGCAAAATGTAGAAGGTGTCAGCGAAGTAGCCTCTTTCGGTGGTTTTCAAAAGCAGTATCAAGTCAGCATAAATCCTAACAAACTGATTTATTACAATGTTTCTGCAATGGATGTGGCAAACGCCTTAAAAGCAAACAACCGTGATGTGGGAGGGAGTATTTATGAAATGAACCGCATGGGTTACATGATTAGGGGCTTGGGTTATATCAAAAGCATACAGGATATAGAGGAAATTTCTGTTGGCTCCAATAAAAATATTCCCATAAAACTGAAAGATGTTGCCGATGTGCAAATGAGCAGTGACATCCGCTTAGGAATTGTGGATGAAAACGGAGAAGGTGAAGTAGTAGGCGGTGTAGTAGTTGCCCGATACGGTGAAAACGCCAAAGAAGTGATTGACCGTGTAAAAGAAAAATTGGGTGATGTAGAAAAAGGATTGCCACCCGGAGTAAAAATAAAAATCGCCTACGACCGTAGCAATCTTATTGAAGCTGCTATTGCTACTTTAAAAGAAGCATTAATTGAAGAAATTATTGTAGTAGCACTTGTTGTGTTGCTATTTCTATTTCATGTGCGTAGTGCAACAGTTGCAATAATCACTATTCCCTTATCGGTTTTAATCGGATTTATGTTGGTAAAACTTTTTGGCATTTCTCTCAACATCATGTCATTGGGTGGTATTGCGCTGGCAATTGGCGATTTGGTAGATGCAGGAATTGTAATGACTGAAAATGCCTACAAAGGCTTGGTAAAGGCAGTTTTAAAAACAGACGAATAATGGAAAAGCAAAGAATTGGAAATACCAAAGAATTAAGCGAAGAAGAACGCATCAAAATTATTGAGCGTTCTTCACGCACCGTTGGAAGAGCTGTTTTCTTTTCCATTTTAGTTACGCTTATTTCTTTCGCTCCCATACTCTTTTTAGAAGGTCAAGAAAAGAAATTATTTTCTCCATTGGTATTCACAAAAACATTTGTAATGATTGGCTCTGCCATCGTTGCTTTGTTCATTGTGCCCATGCTATTGCGTTCACTGATGAAAGGAAAACTCGTTCCCGAAAGCAGAAATCCTATTGCAAACTTTTTCATCAAAATTTACAGCCCCGTTTTGCGCCTCTGTCAGCGTTGGAAAAAAACAGTTATAGCTATTTCCATTTTGATTGTTTTCGGAAGCATTCCGTTTGTGTTGCGTTTGGGTTCTGAGTTTATGCCTCCGTTGGATGAAGGTTCACTGTTGTTTATGCCAGTAACGCTTCCCGATGTTTCCAACAATGAAGCCAAGCGCATTTTGCAAGTGCAGGACAAACTTATCATGACGATTCCCGAAGTGGAAAACGTATTGGGAAAAGCGGGAAGAGCTTATACCGCTACGGACAACGCACCAATGAGTATGATTGAAAGTATTATTCTACTGAAACCAAAATCGGAATGGCGCAAAGGAATGACTACCGAAAAACTCATCACAGAGTTAAACGATAAGGTGCAGATACCGGGTGTTACAAGCGGTTGGACACAGCCCATAATCAACCGTATCAACATGCTTTCAACCGGAGTGAGAACAGATATCGGTATAAAAATTTATGGACAAGAATTAGATACCATCTACAACATTGCCCGACAAATTGAAAAATCATTACAGGGTATTGAAGGGCTTGCAGACTTATATGTAGAACAATTAACCGGAGGAAAATATCTCGACATAAAAATCAATCGTGAAGAAATTGCCCGCTACAATCTTTCCATTGAAGAAGTAAACATGATTATAGAAATGGCATTGGGTGGAATGCCGCTGACCCAAACCGTTGAAGGTCGGCAACGTTTCAGCGTGTCGATGCGATTGGCACAGGATTTCAGAAGTGATATAGCGGAAATAAAACGCACTCCTATTCAAACGGCTAACTATGGTGTTGTTCCGCTTTCGGCAGTGGCAGATATTGAATTTTCTGAAGGACCACCCATGATAAATTCAGAAAATGCCATGCTTCGGGGAACGGTTTTGTTCAATGTGCGTGGCAGAGATATGGGAAGCGTGGTAAGTGATGCCAAAAAAAGAATTGAAACAGATTTTAAAAAATTACCCAAAGGGTATTTCATTGAGTGGAGCGGACAATATGAAAATAAAGTCCGGGCAGAAAAACGATTAAAAATTATCATTCCTATCACCCTTCTCATTATCGCTTTTGTGTTGTATTTCACTTTTCATTCTGTCAAGGAAATGCTCATTGTGCTTTCCAGTATTCCTATTGCATTAATTGGTGGCGTTTATTCCATGTATTTTTTCGAGGTTAATTTTTCGGTGGCGGTAGCAGTTGGTTTCATTGCTCTTTTCGGCATTGCAGTAGAAACAGGTGTGCTGATGCTTGTTTATTTGAATGAAGCCATTCGCGACAAAGTAGAAGAAAAGAAAAGTGCTGCACTCTCAATGGATGATGTAAAAGCGGCTGTTTTCTCGGGTGCAGTAATGCGTGTTCGCCCAAAACTGATGACTGTGATGGCTGACATGTTGGGTTTAATGCCAATTCTTTTAGCAACAGGTGTAGGTAGCGATGTAATGAAACCCATCACTATTCCATTTGTATTCGGCTTGATTACTTCTACGCTTTTCGTTTTGATTGTTTTGCCTGTAGTGTATCAGTTGGTAAAAGAGTATGAATTGAAGAAACATGGTAAAGTAGAATACCTTGAAATAAAAGATTGATGGAAGTAAATCAAAAACATACAACTCCCTTAAATCAACTTTTTGCTGAACTAAACAGCAATTGTGAAAGAGGTTTGTCGAATAAAGAAGCTGCAAATCGTATCGAAAAACACGGCAGCAATACAATTCAATCGGATAAAGGAAAATCTCCGTTGAAAATTCTCTTGTCGCAGTTCAACAACCTCATGGTTTATCTGTTGCTTTTTGCATCCGCTATGTCATTTTGGTTTAAGGAGTATTTAGATACAATTGCCATTCTTCTTGTTATTTCAATTAATGCAATTATTGGCTTTTGGATGGAAATACAGGCGCAACGCTCTATGAATTCTTTGAAAAAGATGGCAAGTGTTCCCGCAAAAGTTTTTAGAGATGGTAAACTCATAGAGATCTCATCCGAAGAAGTTGTTCCGGGTGATATACTATTTGTTGAGGCAGGCGATATGATTACTGCCGATGCAAGAATTATTAACTCATCACAACTTTCCGCTAATGAAGCATCGCTCACAGGCGAGGCAATGCCAGTTTTAAAAAAAGAGACCGAATTACCCGAAGAAACTCCACTTGCAGACCGCACTAATATGTTGCACAAAGGAACGTATGTTACCAATGGAAATGCAAAAGCATTGGTAACGGCAACGGGCATGAAAACAGAGTTGGGCAAGATTGCGCACCTTGTTCAATCGGCAGACCAATCTGCCACACCGCTTGAAAAGAAATTACAGGTTTTCAGTCGTAAACTGATTTACATCACTGTTGCTTTAGTAGTGTTGATTTTTGTTGTGGGTCTTTTCACACATGGCGATTATGTAGAAATGCTTGAAACCGCTATCGCACTTGCCGTAGCCGCTATTCCAGAGGGCTTGCCTATTGTAGCAACGTTGGCATTGGCACAGGGAATGATGAAAATGGCAAAGCATAAAGTAATTGTAAAAAAGCTGGCTGCCGTTGAAACCTTAGGAGGAACAACAGTTATCTGCACCGATAAAACAGGCACACTTACTCAAAACAAAATTGAGGTTACAGATTTAGTTCCTGCTGATGGAACTTCTGAAGAGAATAAAAATATCATGCAGCAAATCGCTGTTTTGTGTAATACTGCTTCCATACAGATAACTGGCAACAACATTATCGAAATTGGCGACCCACTTGAAACGGGCTTATTAAAGTATGCACACAAAAATGGTAAGAATATTGAGCAATTACGGCAGCACTTTCCAAAAATAAATGAAGTTCCTTTTTCATCAGAAACGAAAATGATGGCTACACTACATGAAGACAACAATCGCTTTGTTGTGTATGCCAAAGGTGCAGCGGAAGAAATTATTCAACAGTGCAACCGCATTCTTATCGGTTCTGAAATACAAACACTTGATGAAGAGACAAGGAAGCATTGGAAAGAAAAATCAGAACAATTGGCTGCATCTGGTTTACGGGTAATAGCCGGATCGTATAAAGAAACTCCATCAAAAGATATTTCACTCACCACTGATTTGGTCTTTGCCGGCCTTTACGGAATGATGGACCCGCCTGCCGAAGATGTGCTTGATGCTATCCATGAATGTAAGGATGCCGGCATTAAGGTGGTGATGATAACAGGCGACCACCCTGCCACCGCAAATTACATAGCAAATCAGTTAGGCATTTCTGAAAACAATACGCCTGTGGTGGGAAAAGAGATGAAACCCGCTTCCCAATTGAGCGAAAAAGAAAAAACACACTGGCTCAATACATCCGTTTTTGCCAGGGTAACGCCCACTCACAAATTGGATTTAGTAACCGTATTACAGGAGAAAGGGAATATTGTGGGCATGACAGGCGATGGCGTAAATGATGCCCCGGCTTTAAAAAAGGCAGACATCGGCATTGCAATGGGTGTGAGAGGAACACAAGTGGCACAGGAAGTTTCCGACATGGTATTGAAAGACGATAAGTTTTCGTCCATTGTTCACGCAATTAAACAAGGTCGTGTCATTTTTAGCAATATTCAGGAGTTTGTGATTTATCTGCTTTCCTGCAACATGAGCGAATTGTTTGTGGTGTCTTTGGCTGCCTTATCCAATCTCCATTTTCAGCTGTTTCCTCTGCAAATTTTGTTCATCAATTTAGTAACGGATGTGTTACCCGCACTGGCATTGGGCGTAAGCGAGGGCAATCCCTTTGTGATGAAACACAAACCCCGTAATCCTTCCGAGCCGCTTTTAAAAACAAAACAATGGTATGCTGTGTGGATTTATGCGGCAATCATTTCTGTTTGCACATTAGGAGCAGTTTTCTTTAGTCACTTTGTTATGCATACTGGGGAACACTTTGACCCAAAATTGTGCAACAACATATTATTCTTCACGCTTATTTTTTGCCAGATGTTTCATGTATTTAACATGGCTTCGATTAAAACATCTTTCTTTAAATCCGAAGTGTTTCGCAATAAATATGTGTGGTATGCCCTGTTGTCAAGTGGACTAATTGTAATGTCCGTATTCTTTATCCCAGTGGCTCGTGAAGCATTAAATATTCAACTGCTCAAGGCAGAAGACTGGTTGTTGGTTATTGCTTCTGCTGCTCTTTCGCTCTTAGTTATTCAAATTCTAAAACGAACAAACATTATACACGATGAAGAATAACACAGAAAATATAAATATCATCAAAGCATCCGGGCTTAAAGTGCCCTTTAATAAGAGTAAATTGAAGCAATCCCTTTTTCGCTCAGGTGCTAATTCCGAACAAGCCGATGAAGTAGTTGCAGAAGTAATGGAAATGTTGGTTGAAGGAATGTCCACCCGCAAAATTTATAAAACAGCGTTTCGCTTACTGAGAAATGTATCGCGCCCGATGGCGGCACGGTATAAACTAAAACATGCCATTATGGAATTAGGTCCTTCCGGTTTTCCTTTTGAACAATTCGTGGCGGAACTATTAAAACATCAAGGTTACAAAACACAGGTAGGAGTAATAGTAAAAGGACATTGTGTAAATCATGAAGTGGATGTAATTGCCGAAAAGGACGAACACCATTTTATGATTGAATGTAAATTCCATAACCGGCAAGACTATGTGTGCGATGTAAAAATTCCGCTTTACATACAGTCTAGGTTTTTAGATGTGGAAGCATCATGGAAACAAATAGATGGACATGCCGAAAAAATTCATCAGGGCTGGGTAGTAACCAACACCCGATTTTCAGACGATGCAGCACAATACGGAAGGTGCATGAATATGAATTTGGTGGGTTGGGATTATCCCAAAAATAATGGATTGAAAGATTGGATTGACGGTTCGGGCTTGCATCCTGTAACCTGCCTTACTACGCTTACACAAAAAGAGAAGCAACAATTATTAGATAGAAAAATAGTGCTGTGTAAAACCATGCACCACAATCACACATTGTTACAGAGCATAGGAGTGAAACCGCATAGAATACAAAAAGTAATAGATGAATGTTCGGCTTTATGCGAAACATTTTCATATAAGAATAAATAGATGATATGAAACACAAAGAAATCATAACAAATTGGAATGTAATTACCGGAGGACCCTGCACAGGAAAAACGACAGTGGTAAACTTGCTTGCACAAAGGGGTTACAAAACCACTATTGAACACGCAAGACATTATATTGACACACAACAAATAAGAGGACGCACAGTTGAGGAAATCAGAGAAAACAAAAAAGAATTTCAGTTAGGAGTTCTGAACATGCAGATTGAAGAAGAAGGAACGTTAGATGTTAACGAAATGGTGTTTTTAGACCGCGCGTTGCCCGATGCAATGGCTTACTATCAGTTCTTGGGATTGGAATATGACGATAGGTTAATAGAACAGTGTAATAAATATTGTTACAAACATGTATTTATACTAGACCGCCTTCCGCTCACTAATGACTATGCCCGATTAGAAGACGAAGCAGAACAAATCCGAATTCATAACCTGATAATAAAAGTGTATGAATCCTTCCCTTGCCCTATTGTTCATGTGCCTGTTTTGCCGCCTGAAGAACGGGTTGATTTTATTTTAAAAACTTTTAAAAAATGAAAAAGATATTACTATTCATAACACTACTGTTTCTCCTGAGCCTTGTTCGTGCACAGGACACGACATATATCTCATTGGAAAATCTGCTGCAACGGGTAGAGACCAATTATCCATCCATTATTGCATATCGATACAATATTCAATCAATACAAGCAAAAGCAGAAGGAGCAAAAGCATGGATGCCACCAACATTTTCAACCGGAGTTATGAGGTGGCCATATAACCTGATGATGTTGAATGAAAAAAACGACCCCATGAACCAGGCGGGTATTGCTTTTTCATTTGAGCAAATGATACCCAACCAAAGCAAACTGAATGCTAAGAAAAATTACATCAACTCACTTGCTGAAATCGAAAAAAGCAAAAGTGAATGGACAAAAAACGAATTGAGGCATGAAGCGAAAATTTTGTATTACAACCGATTTGTAACCGAGAAAAAACAATTCATATTAAAAGAAAGTGAAGAAATACTGCAACTGCTCATCACAACATCCGAGGAAAAATTCAGCAACAACCAATCACAACTGCAAACCATTTACAAAGCCAAAGCTCGTTTAGCCGAACTGAGCAATATGTTACTGATGCTTGACCAAATGATTGCAGAAAGCAACATCGGCTTAAATATACTTATGGTACGTGACGTCAATACGCCTTTTCAGGTTGACACAAGTATTGCACCGCACAACTATTCAATCAATATTACTGATACAAGCAGTGTTTCAAATCGAAGTGATATAACTGCCATGTCAAATTACATTCAGTCCATGAAGTTAGAACAGAAAGTTATGAAAATTGGAAACCGTCCCGATTTCGGTATTCGGGTAGAGCATATGCAAATGTTTGGAATGCCCAATCAATGGTCAGTCATGGGTATGATGACTATTCCTATTGTGCCTTGGTCTTCTAAAATGTATAATTCAGAAAACAAGTCATTGGGTTTTCAAATCCAGTCAATGGAACAGGAGAAACTAAGCATGGAACTGATGGCAAAAAGAATGTTGTCTGAAAAACTCGCTATGCTCAATTACGAAAATGCACAATACCAGAGCTACATAAATAACATTATTCCCGCTTATGAAAACAACCTGCAAGCCAACCTGCTTGCATACAAACAAAACACAGGCGATTTTTTTGTATTGCTTGATGCTTGGGAAATGTTGCTGATGAAAAAACTGGAAGCGTATGACAAATTGTTCAACATCTTAAAATTAGAAGCAGAATATGAATACGAGAAAGAAATTAAATAGCATCGGCTTCTTTGCTTTGCTGTTGATATTTACAGTATTGTCATCATGCAAAAACAAACACGAAAATCATCAGCAGGAAATCAGCCATGAGCAACACAGCGGTGCAGTCTACACCTGTCCTATGCACCCCGAAATAATCAGCGACCAACCCGGCAACTGCCCAATTTGTAAAATGAAATTGGTGTTGGTCGAGGAAGAACTTATTCAAGCCATATCTCCAAGCAAACAAGTTTTATCAAGACAAGCTACTGTAAAATTGCAATCAGGCATCAACGGTGATATAATAAAAGCACAAGGTTACATCACTACCGACCCAAACAGAAACAAATCTGTTGCAGCCCGTTTCAGTGGCAGAATTGAAAAACTCTATGTTAAATTCAGTAACCAATATGTAAAGCAAGGTGATAAGATCATGGACATATACAGCCCCGATTTACGCACATTTCAGGAAGAACATCTCTTTATCCTGAAATCTAATAACGAAAATAGTTTAATAGAAAAATCAAGAGAAAAACTTCGTTTGTTGGGAATTACCGACAATCAAATTACGCAGTTAGAAAAAAATGAAACAGTAGCTTTAACTATTCCTGTTTACAGCCCTACTAACGGTTATGTATTTTTCTCAGAGCAATCACAACAGCAAAATTCTGGCACAAAGAATAATTCTGCCATGAACACAATGAATATGAAGCAAAACACTAATAATGAAAGTTCTTATGCTGCATCCGCTTCACAAATTCGTGAAGGTATGTATGTAAACGAAGGGCAAACACTTTTCAGCGTAAATGATTTGCAAGAAGTTTGGGCATTGGTTTCTGTTTCAAATCAATATGCCAATCAAATTCTCGAAAACCAATCCGTAGAAATAGTTTCTGAGAACAATCCTTCAAAAACACTCAAAGGAAAAGTTGCTCTGATTGAACAAACTTTTGAAGAAGCCAACCAGCGTTTTGCAAGGGTTAGAATAGTGTTGCCCAACCCAAACAATTCTCTGAAAATAAATTCGCTTGTTACAGCACAATTTACATTAAGCAAAAGCAAGAATATGCAAGTTCCCTCATCGGCAGTTTACAAAACCGGATTGAATGCTTTTGTGTGGGTTAAAACCGATACTACCCAAAACGGCACAGGAATTTTTCAGTTAAGAAAAGTAATTGCAGGAACAAGTGCCAATGGAATGATAACTATACAAAGCGGACTTTCTCCAAATGAAGAAATTGCTAAAGAGGCAGGATTGATGACCGACAGCGAAACATTTTTAAATGCAAACTGACATGAGAAAATTTATTTATTCAACCATTCTGATTTCAATATTCATTCTTGCAGCCTGCAAAAACGGACACGAAAATCATGAGGCAACATCAGATAGTTATTATACATGCCCCATGCACCCAAGCGTTGTGAGCAGCACACCCGGTGCTTGTCCCGTTTGCAATATGTCTTTAATCAAGGTAGAGAAAAAGGAAAATAAACATGCAGGTCAGCAAGGCAATTTCATTACCATTGATAACCGCCAACAAGAATTGGCAGGTATTAAAACTGATACAGTAAGAGTAAGAAACATTTCATCTGCATCAAGTACTATTGGAACTGTTGCCATTGATGAAGAGCAAGTAAAAACGATAAGCAGCCGTGTAAAAGGCAGAATAGATAGACTATTTATCAAAACCACAGGCGCATATGTTAAAAGCGGAAGTCCGATTTACAGTATTTACAGTGAGCAACTGCAATCCGAAGAAAAAGAATACTTGTCTTTGCTTCAAAAATCAAAAACAGTAAGCACCACAACCAAACTCACCAACGAGTTAGTAAGTGCAGCAAAAAATAAATTGTTTTTGTGGGGCTTAAACGAAAAACAAATTTCCGAAATAGAGACATCAGGCAAAACAAGCCCGTTGATAACTTTTTACTCACCTGAATCTGGCTATGTAACCGAAGTAAACATCACTGAGGGAATGTATGTGGAAGAAGGAAGCCCACTTATAAAAATCACTTCACTCAACCAGGTTTGGGTTGAAGCACAATTGTATTCCAATGAAATCTCAGGCATTGCAGAAAGCAAAAACTTTCAGATTTTCAGTGAAAGCAATCCCGAAGAAATTTACAAAGGTATTTTGGTATATAGCAACCCAATAGTAGAAGAAGGAAAAAGAATACACCTACTCAAAATCAGAGTAAACAATTCAGGAGCTAAACTTATTCCCGGAACATTGGTTTCAGTTATTCCCGAAAAATCAATTGCCAATGTATTAGCAGTTCCTAAATCCGCAGTGTTATTGGAAAAAATGAAAACCGTCTGGGTATTAGCGCACGACAATACATTTGAGCAACGCATGATAGGAACAGGCGCAGAAAATAAATATTGGATTGAGATTACATCAGGTTTAAAACAAGGTGATATAGTTGTTACCGAAGGTGCTTATTTAATCAGCAGCGAGTTTATTTTAAAAAGCGGAGCAGGACAAAGACATGAACATTAATCAACGCACAGGTGTAAGCACATTTGCAAGCCGCCCAAACCCAAGCACAGACCAAAGCTTGCAAAAGAGCTTCCACCTTTCCCACGCAGACAAAATTGAATTAAAAAAAAATCTCCTCCCCTTCTGAAAATAAAAAATACGCAACCGCACAACCCAGCACGACAAAGACAATGACAGTGAAACTGAACAACGATAATGGTTTGCTAGGACGGAGGACAGAAGGCCTACTGCTAACAGCGGTTTGGCGTAATGGCGGGTTCAGTGCTTCGTATGACAGTTTTGTGGTAGGTTCAAGTGCAGTTCTTCGATTGAACATTTGTGCTAAAAATCCGCCACTACGCCAAGCCGCAAAACGTCAGACTGTCTAAAAACCCATTCATCTGTACAGAAATAAATCATATGATTTTCGGTAAGAATTGCATGTATAAATTCAATAATAATTCGTAAATTTAATGCGTAAACAACGCATTCAATGAAATACCAGCAAGGACACA
>JAHIVC010000057.1 GCA_018816945.1 Bacteroidota bacterium
CATCATCCGATTAATTGATGGTATGATTGCATCAGATGAGGTCAACACCAATATCAAAACATTGGCTGATTATTAGAAATTATAAAGATTTTTTGAAGGATGACCAATGAGTCAGCAATGGAAAATATATACAAAAACCGGGGATAAAGGTGAAACCTCTCTTATTGGAGGAAAGCGTGTGCCGAAATTTGATCAGCGAATTGAAGCTTATGGCACCGTAGATGAGTTGAAGTCGTATATTGGATTAATCAGGGATCAAGATATTAGCACAGCATATAAAAATCTACTTATCGAAATCCAAGATCGTTTATTTACCATTGAATCATCATTAGCTACAGATCTTGAAAATCCTCCTGAAAGAAAACTCCCATCGATTCAAGAATCAGATATTAAATTACTTGAGGATGAAATTGATGCGATGAATGAAAAAATTCCTTCTTTGAATTCGTTTATTTTACCGGGCGGAAATTTAGTTTCATCACATTGTCAGGTTGCACGTACTATATGTCGTAGAGCAGAACGTTTGACCATTAAATTAGCGTCTGGTACTGAAATTCAGGAAATTAATATTAAATATTTAAATAGGCTTTCAGATTACCTTTTTGTTCTCGCGCGAAAATGCATCTACGATTTTGGCGGTGAAGAAACAAAATGGAAAGCCAGGATTTGAGTTCATCATCTCCTTATTCAAAAACTTTCAAAGATTCTAGATCGCTTTAAGAATCAAATCAAAGTCGATAATATGATCTTAATTGTTGACTTAATGTTTAATTATTAAAAAATTAGTAAAATATATCTTGATATATATCGAAAAAAAATTATTTTTGCAAAAAAGTAAACCTTAAATTTCTTTACTATGTATTGGACATTAGAATTAGCCTCAAAATTAGAGGATGCACCATGGCCTGCTACTAAGGAGGAGTTGATCGATTTTGGAATCAGATCAGGTGCCCCAATGGAAGTAATCGAGAATTTGAGAGAAATTGAAGATGAGGGCGAGATTTACGAAAGCATTGAAGACATCTGGCCCGATTATCCGACAAGAGAAGACTTTTTCTTTCATGAAGATGAATACTAACCCCAAATAGCATAATGCCATTGTTCAAGTTGAATGATGGCATTTTTGGTTAATCGATGTGTCTGGCAAAAAATGAAAAATTCACATTCCCGTATTTTCGGTGTTCACTAAAAAAAGGATGGTCGACAAAAGTTAAATTTCGCGAATGTTCCATAATTAAAAAACCACCTTCATTCAACAATTTATTTTCAAAAACCAGATCAGGGATATGAACTGATTCATCTAAATCATATGGTGGATCTGCAAAAATAAAATCATAAGTTTCAATAGCATTGTTGAGGTACTGAAATACGTTCGATTTAATACAATTCAGGTTTATAAAATTCAACTCCTGAGCTGTTTTGCGAATGAAATCAACACAATGACTGTTAATATCAACAGCTTTAACGGATAAAGTGCCTCGAGAAGCAAATTCAAAGGAAATGTTTCCGGTGCCGGCAAACAAATCCAATACTTTAACCTCTTCAAAATCAAGTCTGTTATTTAAGATATTAAATAAGCTTTCTTTTGCAAAATCAGTAGTTGGTCGAACAGGAAGATTTTTTGGTGGATATAGTTTCTTGCCTCTGTATTTTCCACTTATAATTCGCACGAGCTTGCATTTAAGAGGTTATAATAAAAGTTGGAAGGTACTTCATCCAATGCATAACTGTAAGTGAAAAAATCATTTCGTTCAATAAATTCAATATTGCGTATATACTTAAACAAAATTTCGTAATATTTTGAATTTTTATCTATCTCGCCAAGCATAATCAGGTCGATATTTTCAGGATTAAGTTTTTGTTGTTCCAAAACGTAAATCAGGAAATAAGCAAGATCTTCAGGGGTCTTGTATCTGAACGTATTAAAGAATACAAGTTTAGACCCTTCAATAATTAAGACATCCAAAAAGTTGGAACGTATATTAACAAAAACCTGATTATTTAAATCCTGATTTTTATACTTAATCAATAAGCCTTCAATCAATGTGCTCGAAAAATGATTGATTTTGTAATTGATAAATTTCGATTTGATCAACTCTTTAATGCATGTAGGAATTGCAAATACATTATATGCCTGGAGAGAATTCAATTTATCGAATAAGATCTCTTCGCCATGCTCTATTTTATGATTGAAATTTAGATAATGATGGGTAGCCGTTTCTTCAAATAATGGGAAAGGTATTAAGGAGGCCTTTGTTCCTTCAAATAACACATTAACGCGATTGAACCTTCTTTTAATAATATCTAAATTATTAAATAATTCACCCAAATCTTTTGCCAGAATTTCATAATTATCCATTTCTTGAATGGCATACGTTTCAAGTGCAATTATTTTACTTCGTTCATCGTCAACGATACAAAAAGAAAATCCATCCAGAGAGATCTGGATGGATAGTATGTAGTTTTTGTTAAAATCTGAATAGTCGTTGTTGGCCTTTGCCAGAGCCTTATCTATGTAAGTGTTTAATTTAATTATGTTTAAAGACATCTGACAGGAATTTGGTTAGAACTCCCAGTTACCATCAGTTGAAGCTTCAGTTAACGAACCAACTTTCAGACCCGGAAATCTTTCAAATTCTTTTTGTTTTTTGATTAAATTTTGTATCAGCTGTTGATCCATACCAATTAAAATCAGATTATAGTCAGCAGAAATTTCAAATACCGGAACTCTAACTTTATTTATTTCAATAACCGCTGCGGCTAAACTGAATTGTTTACCTTCAGAAAAAGGGATGTATTGAATACTTTCCGGGTCGAAGTTTTTTCTGTTCTTAAAGATTATTTCCCCAACACTGGTATATCCTGTTGTGTCGTTAATCGTTTTGGTGAATGTTGTATCATTTGGGTCTGGAATGATATTTACAACCGGAAGTTGGCCATTTTTGATAAAATCAATCAGGGTATCAAAAGTTGGGGCATATTGTTTATAAACACCTTTATAGGCTATTTGAGCCTCTCTAATTTCTTTTAAGAGATTGATTACAACTTTTTCCCTTGCGGCTTTTTCATTTTCAAACCTAACAGGTTCCATGATGCTATCAACAACCAAGTAACCTAGAACGATGATGACTACTGCTAAAAATACTTTGAGGATAATGCTTTTCATTTTCATAGGAATTTTAAGTACATGCAAATTTAAAATATTTTTTAAATAAATGAATTATTTATTACTATTTAAACTTTTTTTAAGTAATTAGAATTCAATATAGAGATTAAAGGTTTAGTGTTTCGAAATCCGGGATATCTTCAAGAAAAGAAAATGATTTGTTTTCAATGTCAATTTTACAACAAAAGTGTTCAAGTCCGTTAGAAACAAGTAAGTAAGCAACTTTTAAGGTCATGTTGTAGCGGGCAATTTGCTCAAATGTGTTTTGGTCAATTGTTATATGAGGAGATTTACATTCAACAATCATACATGGATTCCCTTTTCGTGTATATATTAAAATGTCGGTTCTTTTTTTTAGTTGGTTAAGAATTAATCCCTTTTCTACAACTATTAAACCTTTAGGGATGTTTTTATTTGTATTAAGATACTTTAAAAGATTTTGGCGCACCCATTCTTCCGGAGATAATACAACAAATTTTTTTCTGAATTCATCAAAAATTTCAGTTATGTCATTTGACTTTCTTAATCGAAATTCAAATTCGGGAAGGTTAAGTTTTTTCATTCGTGGTAATTCATGCTAATCTTACAAATATATTTAACTTATTTGGTTTCATCTTTCATTTCTTATCAAACATCTAATTATTGATAATTTCAATTAACTTTGTTTCATAGAGTAAATTTAGCTTTAAATAGCAGTTTTTTTGATTTAGAATATAGCTTAACATGAAATTTCAAATCCATGAAATAGCCATCTGTAAAAATCTCATAGTAAAAGAAATGATTATGTTATGGCGTATTCCCTGGTTGCCGACAGGCAGGCATCTGACCGATTTTAAAGAAAGTTAAAAATATACAGATGAAAACAAAAAAAGAAATTGTTGAGAATTGGCTTCCCCGATATACCGGCACAGCCATTGAGGAGTTTGGAGAATATATATTATTGACAAATTTTAGCAATTATGTTGAATTATTTGCCAAATGGAACAATGTTCCTATAAAAGGCGAACACAAAGCAATGCCAAGTGCCACGGCTGGCAATATAACCATCATTAAATTTGGAATGGGAAGTCCAAACGCAGCTACCATCATGGATTTGTTAAGCGCGGTAAAGCCAAAAGCATGTTTGTTTTTGGGCAAGTGTGGAGGTCTTAAAAAGAAAAATAATCTTGGTGACTTCATCCTGCCCATTGCAGCCATTAGAGGAGAAGGAACTTCTAACGATTATTTTCCAAAAGCAGTGCCTGCACTTCCGGCATTTAACCTGCAAAAGGCAATATCAACAACCATTCGTGATTTTAAACAGGATTATTGGACCGGAACCGTATATACAACTAACAGAAGGGTTTGGGAATCGGACGATAAGTTTAAGGAATATTTGATGAAGACGCGTTCGATGGCCATTGATATGGAAACCGCTACTATTTTTATTGTAGGGTTTGCTAATTCAATTCCAACCGGGGCATTGTTAATGGTTTCGGATCAGCCAATGATTTCGGAAGGAGTCAAAACCGAGAAAAGTGATAATATTGTAACAGAAAACTTTGTTGATGTTCACCTGAAAATTGGGATAGAATCGTTACGTCAATTGATTGAAAAGAGAGAAACTGTTAAACATCTGTATTTCGACTAAATTATGATGACTTATAACCAAATTCTTGCTGACCTTAAAAGTAAAAAATACTACCCCATCTATTTCTTATATGGGGAAGAATCGTACTTCATTGATGTAATCTCTGATTATATTGAAAACAGTGTTTTGGATGAAGGGCAAAAGGAGTTTGATCAAACCGTAGTTTATGGAAAGGATACTGATGTTCCAACAATCGTTAGTCATGCAAAGCGGTTTCCGATGCTCGGGCACAAGCATGTGGTAATTGTCAAAGAAGCTCAGGAAATTAAAAAAATTGATGACTTACTATCATATGTCAATCAGCCGCTTGAATCAACCATTTTGGTGTTTTGTTATAAATACGCCAAGCTTGATCAACGGAAGCAATTGGCAAAAAGTTTAAGTAAAATTGGTGTTGTTTTTGAATCAAAAAAGTTATTCGAGTATCAAATATCGGAATGGATCAATAAGCAATTGGGCATTCGTGGTTATTCGATCCAGTCCAAAGCGGCATTGCTGATGACAGAATTTTTAGGTACCGATTTGAGTAAAGTTTCAAACGAAATCGAGAAATTATGCATCAACCTGCCAAAGGGAACTGAAATTACACCAACCCATATCGAAGCTAATATTGGGATCAGCAAGGATTATAATGTTTTTGAATTGCAAAATGCCTTAGGAAAAAAAGATGTGGTAAGAGCAAATCAGATCATTAATTATTTTGCCGCTAATCAAAGAGACAATCCAATGGTAAAGGTTGTTGGCTTATTGTATGGATTTTTTGTTAAAACACTCATCTATCATCAGGTGAAAGGAAAGAATGAAGACACAATAGCTGGTGCATTATCGGTTCCAAAGTTTTTTCTGAAAGATTATAAAATTGCTTCCCAGAATTATAATACAAACAAACTCACTCGAATTATTTCAAGCTTACGCGAATACGATTTGAAAGCAAAAGGTGTGAATAATGTTACCGCAACTGATGGCGAATTAATGAAAGAGTTGGTTTTTAAAATTTTGCATTAAATTTAGGGATGGGCTGGGATGGCTTCCCGACTTTCTCGGGACGCCATCCCTTTTATTATTCCATGATCAAATGCTTCAAAACTTCTTCGCTTTGCAAGTTTTTATGATATGCTATAAACTCTTCTCTACCATCAAACCACGAAAGTACTTCTTCACGTTTCAACAAAGTCGGCAAATTGGAAATAAGCGATTTATATGATGAGTAGTCATAATCTGGAAACCTTTCTTGTACTTTATGTCTTTGGGGGTTGAAATGAATATAAAATAACAATCTCATCAGATAATCCTTTTCGGTTACCCTCAACCGCTTAAAGACATTCAGGAACAAATTGCCTGAACGGTTCTCACGCTTATTGATGGTATTGGTATAGCTCAACATAAAGCGTTTAAATTGATGGCTGAATTCCGTTCCCTCAATATCTTCATTAATCCTTAATAGTAAATGATAATGATTTGGAAGAAGCGCGTAAGCAAAAACATCCGCAACAGGAGTCATATATTGCCTGAATTTGATCAAGAATAGATCATAATCGGTTCGGTCAATAAACACTTTTTCATGATTGTTTCCACGATTAAAAATATGATATGTCGCACCCGGAATGATTGGGGTCAATACTTTTTTTGATGGCATATATTAAATATCTTGATTTTAAATTTAATACCAATTCCGATAAAATGTCACCATTGAATCATGGGATGGCGTCCCTAGAAAAAAGGGAAGCCATCCCACCTTCATTTATCGGGACGCCATCCCAAGTATTTAAAAAGAAAAATTGCAAATTAATCGGTTAATTTATTATACTTGAGCCTCCCCGTAAATAGCTTGGAATTAACTATGTTAAAAAAAATAACATGAAAAACCTCCTTCTTTTCTTTGGCATATTGCTTTTTGTAGCTTGTAGCAAAAAAGAACCTGAAAATATTGTTGAGCCCCAAATGCTATCATTTGAGGCATCAAAGACCGAGATTTTGCTCGGTGAATCTGTAACCCTTAATTGGGAAGGCATAGGCGACTATGCTACTATCAACGGTACGGTTGTGCCGATAAGTGGTTCGTTGGGGGTAACGCCGACGAATACGATCCAGTACCAAGCCGTGGCTTGGAACAGCGAGGGTTGGAAAAGCAACCCAGGAAAAAGTGTTTTGATTAACGTAACCCAACCTATTGTTTATAATAGGACAGATACACTGTGCAACTTGTTTTATTGGAAAGTTGACAGTACCCTTTCTTTCTCTACTGGATATTGGACCAAAACAAATTATTACGATTACGAACTTGATTATCGAATAAACTACTACCCCGATGGGTCTATCATAATGACTCGTCCAGATGGAACTGTGGTAGGTAATAGTGACCATTGGTCATGGAAGGGGTTAGACTCAATCCAAAAAAGCAGTGAGGCTTATAAATATAATTTTAGAGCCGACACAACTCTTGTTCTTAACTCAAGGAATAATACTCTAATTAGTTATTACAAAGGTTATCCTAAGTAATAATTTAAAAACTCAAAAACTATTTCTTTAAAATAAAAAAACCGCTGGAATATTTTCCTGCGGTTTTATTATTCTCTAATTATCCATATTTATATTACCTTAAAGTGCGGTAACTTCCCCAAGCACTGTAGTAGTAGTGGTGGTAGGAGGGGGAAAATCAAGAGAGGTATAACCTAAACATGAAACTTTAAAAACAGTTTTTTGTTGTAATTTAGGAATTGGATAAGGTGTAGAAAATTGAGGTGACCCCACCCCACTACCACAGCTTGTTGAACCTGAATCGCCACATCTAATAACACTTCCACTTTCATTATAACAAGTACAACTACAAGATTTAGACTCCTCAGGGCTCCATCTTACGTCAACATCACTATCTATATTTACAGCGGTTGGATTTGTTGAACGATTAACTTCTAAGTTAGGTACTGGGTTTGCTATAACTCGAAAAGTTTTTGTTTGTTCAATAGAGCCACCGTCAACCTGGAGAGTAAATCTAACTGTATGGATTCCAGCAGTTGTAGGGACTCGTATTAATTGAGATCCATAAATAACTTGCTCATCAAGATTCCTATCTACTATTGTATAAGTAAAACCACCGTCAATATTAACAGATAATGTAAATATATCTACTGCATTAGCACATTGTCCAAGAACAGCTGTCCCTGTAGCCGTCATGTTTTCTCCAACATTATAAGTATCTTTATCAATATTTGTTACCAAGGAAGCAGATGGACGTTCATTCCCCCCAAATTCATCAAGAGCAATTACTTTTTCAGTTCCTCTCATCCCAAATAAAAGGGCTAAAATCAACATCCCCATAGTAATTGTATTTCCTGTAATATTAGACCCTTCTGATTTGTTTTTATTCTTTTTTAAATACATAGCAACTAAAATAATTATTAATAGAATGACAATAATAATAATAAATATAACGGACTTAAGTGGTTCTACTTCAGGAGTTGTGGTGGACTCAAAACTAAATTCTTTTTTATCTAAAATATTGCCATCTTTATCCGACAAAGCTACTGACAACTGGGGGTTAATACATTCAGAAATAATTGAAAGAGGAATGTCTGTTTTAGCCCCATTCATGCTTTGAGGAAGCTGTTCATTGACTGGTTCAGCACAAGAACGGCCATATTTATTAGTGATGGTAGCAAAAATATTTATTGATGTTTCTGTAACTTTTGTGCCTAAACGATTATGAGGGAAAGCATCAGCTCGAGGAGCCCAAAGAAGGGTTAGGTTGGCAATATCTCCTTTAGCATAATAATCTTTATCAAGAGAAAGACTTTGAATTGTGGCACTGTCTCCGGCTAATACATAATGAGTAGTCACAATGTTTGATTCACCATTAGAATCTTTTAAACTAAAATTCACATCATATGATTGAGGAGTTGTAGCTTTTGGAAGAGTTACTGAAATAACTTTTTGTTCTTCACTATTAAATAAAATTGAAGTTAAATCTCCTCCTGCCTGATCAACAACTTCTCCAAAAGAACTTCGGTGACGAGTTTGATAATTAGGAGTAGCTTCTATTTCTTCTTTTGAAGAATTAAAAACTGAACAATTTAATAATATAGGGATGGCTTCCTCTTCGAGGACGCCATCCCTATTTCTACAAAGAACTGATCACTTTGCTTTATTGTAAAGTTTATCTTTTTGTTTAATCCCCTTTTCCATCCATTCAGGAGCATCCGTTCCTTTCAGATAATGATCAAAATATTGTTTCATCCTAATTTGAAAATCAATCTGATTGCTTTTATTCGCCAGATGATGATTCTCGTCGGGATACGAGAGAAGTATTACATTTTTTCCAAGTCGGCGGGCAGCGTTATAAAACTCAAGACCTTGATTCCAATCCACAGCACCATCAATGGTTCCATGTAAGATCATAAATGGGGTTTTGATGCCTGGAGCATTATGAACAGGTGATTGATCAATATAATTTTGCATGTCATCGAACATTCCTTTACCCATCCGCACTTGACCCAATTCGAAAATTCCCTGATTATTGGTTCCGCTATTTTTATAAAGAATATTATACATGCTTGTCAGATTTGTAACAGGTGCACCTGTTACTGTACAAGCAAACATATCAGTTTGGGTAAGTATAAAGGATGATTGGTAACCACCCCAACTATGTCCCTGCATCCCGATATGATCAGGATCGGCATAACCCAACTCAATTACTTTTTTAACCGCAGAAGTAACACAATCAAGCGCGTTCCATCCTGGTTGACCTTCGTAATATTTAATATCGGGCATCAATACCAAATAACCATCGCTTGCATATTCCGACATATGCGGACGATCATCGTAAGCAGGCATTGAATAACGATTGTGTTGATTCGATACTTTTTCGTAAAAATAGACCAACATAGGGTATTTCTTTCCTTTTTCATAATTCGCAGGAAGTGTTAGCGTACCTTGTAATCTATCACCTTGCTTATTTTTGAATTCAATAAGTATTCTGCTTCCCCATTTGTACTCAGTTTGTTGTGGGTTAGCATCGGTTTGTTTAATCACTTTAATAAATTTTGAATCCGAAGTGTAATAATCAGGGAAATCAACAAAAGATTCTCTGCTAAATAAAAAGCGATTGGCTTTAGTTGCTTTATTCAATCTTCCAAAACTGTAATCCGTAAAAATTAATTCCTGTGGGCTTTTCCCATCGTTAAGTTTAAAATATCCTGATTTCTTCGTCCATTCGCCATAAGCTGAAAGGTAATTATCAGCAGACAAATCAATAAATGGTTCTGGGTTTGTTCGTGCAATACGAAGTTCTATTTCATTGGTAGTTCCAAAGTTTCCGGTCAAATTATAACCTCCGCTGCCATCCAATGCCAGCGACCACAAATCATAAAGATGATTCACGTAAACTGATTTGCCGTCTTTTGACCAGCCGGCAATTCCATAGGATGGATTTTCATAAGGATGATCCTCATTAATATCAATAAAACTGACATTTACCGAACGGGAAATATTGCTTAAGTTTTTCTTCATCATATCATAAGTGAAGAAATGCCCTTCTTTGAAGAATAAGAAATATGTTCCCTGAGGTGATAAACCCATGCTTCTTCCAACCTTTTTTTCAATCAGTTTTTTCGAGCCTGTTTTTATATCAATGAAATAATAATCATTGAACCCACCTCCCCAATTTGTGTCAGAAATATAGGGTTTAGGATCGCCTCCAATAGCTTGATCTGCATTGCGATTTAAACTGATATAACGCATGTTATCCGATGAAAGCTGCACAAAATCCATCTTATCTAAATGAAGAATGGCTGTATAAGTCGAATTTTCTTCCCGACTGGCCCGACGCATCTGAACTGATTGAATATCTTCATCATCCCAATGCCATACATCAACATTTGCGATGGTATCACGGCTCAACTTTACTTTCTTGTTTTGTTCTTTAATGCTTATAATAAGTCTTTTGTTGTCGAGACTGAAGCTTAAATCGCCTTTTTCACTTAAAATATATCCCTTCGGGAAGTTTTTGTCATTGTCAGGTATATAGTTTATTTGCTGTGGTTTAGCCGAGTTCAATCCGGAAAATACAATCAATGAATTGATGCGTTGTTCTGTTGTATCGGTGGTATTTCCCTTAAGCACTGCCAATGCGGTTCCTTTACTTCCCCATTCGTTGCGATAAAGCATTTCATCATCCCAGGTTAACTTACTATAACTTGTCGTATCGGTGTCGAGGGGAGTGATGTTCCCTTTTAAAAGATCCATCAGGTAAACCCCATTCCCTGCTTTACTATCGGCATCGATTATATATGCAAGCAATGTTCCCTGTTTGTTGAACTTAAAATCGCTGACATTTCCGATATTCATAATTTTGTTATCGCTTAAATTTTTAATGAGCAAGTCAGAACCATCAATTTCTTTGTTGTCTTTTTCCTTTTTAATAACTATGTAATCCGATGAAGGTGAAAATCCGATGCTTTTAATTTTGTCCCACTCATTTTTTTTACCTGTTTCAAGGTTCAATAATACACCTTTGCTATAAACCTCCTTTTTGTTTTTACGTAGTTTATCACGTTCCTTTTTCGTTAAATTTTTTTGATAAACGATCCACTTTGAATTAGATGAAAATATTGGATTACTGCAATATGGATCGGAGAAAAGTTTGCCTGTTTCTATATTTTTAATATACAAAGTATCATCTCCATCATTTGGACGATAACTGTAAGTCATCCAATTTCCGTCATCAGACAGATTTGTTGAAACGATCCTTTTCCATTTTGGATAGTCTGCAACTCCAAGCGTTTTTTTTACCTCTTGTGCAAAAGCTCCAATACCAATGGCAAGCATCAATATTGCCATCAATAAATATTTACTCAATGATTTCATGATTATATGTTTTAAGTTTTAAGAAGTAAAAATATGGAATGATTGATAAAAGTTCGTTTTTTCAAAGAAGTATAAATAGAAGCTATTGCTTGATTTGTCGATAATTTGTTAGGTTTTTATATTGAAAACGGGATGGCGCCATCCCATGGGCCTCGCATTAAAATTTAAAGCAAGGGTTTAGTAATTGACACAGTTTTCCGGATTTTCGTAAATGCGGTTGATCAAATCACGATATTTCCCTGAAATAAAGGTCCGTCTTAGTTTTAAGGTTGGAGATAATTCACCTGATTCAGTACTCCATTCATCCGAAATAAGTGCAAATTTTTTAACCTGTTCAACCTTGTCAATATCTTTGTTTAAATGAATAATTTCTTTTTCAAACCTTTCCAAAATAATTGGATTCTTGATAATGGCATCGATGGTACCGAATGGAATTTTTTTTATGGCACACCACGATTGAAGGTAGTTGAAGTTGGGGGCAATAATTGCCGCAGGACATTTGCGATTTTCTCCAACAACGATAATATATTCAATGAATGGGGACGATTTAAAACTACTTTCGATAGCTTGAGGGGCTACGTATTTCCCTCCTGAAGTTTTGAATATTTCCTTTTTTCGGTCAGTTATTTTTAAAAAACCATCATTGTCGATCATCCCGATATCGCCTGTATGAAACCATCCTTCATCATCAATTACCTGACTGGTGAGTGTTGGATGATTGAAATAGCCCAGCATGAGATTTGGGCCTTTGCATAATATTTCGCCATCGGTAGCGATTTTGATACTTACATCTTTAATGAGCTTTCCAACAGTTCCAAATTTAAAGCCCTTTTTCTGAAATGTTTGTACACAAATTACCGGAGATGTTTCTGTTAATCCATAGCCTTCAAGTATATGAATTCCTGCTGCCCAAAATATTTTTGATAAATGAATTTGTAAATTGGCACCACCCGAAACAATTAATTTTAACCGGCCACCAAAAACTTTTTGCCACTGCTTGAATACAAGAATTTTTGCAAAATAGAGCTTAACAGAATACCAACATCCATTTTTAGGAGCCAATTCAAATTGTTCGGCTAACCTAATTGACCAGAAAAATAGAGTTCTTTTTATTAATGGTAAACTAAGTCCAGATTGATAAATCTTGGCATAAATTTTTTCCATTACGCGAGGAACTGTGCAAAATACCTGGGGCTGTATTTCTTTTATCTCTATTGAGATGTTTTGAATGTTTTCGGAATAGTAAATCGAAACACCCAGATACTGATAAATATAATTTAACATCCGTTCGTAAACATGGCATAAGGGCAGAAAACTAAGTGCTTTATCATTTGGGTTGAGATCAGCAATAGTTGAACAGGTTGTAAAATTGGAAATAAAATTTGAGTGCGAAAGCATAACCCCTTTTGGTTTTCCGGTTGTTCCTGAAGTATAAATAATGCTTGCAATATCATCTGTTTTTATCCCTGCTTTATAATAGTTTAGTTTTTCTCCTTCGTATTGATCGCCGAGCAATAAAATTTCTCCCCAATTTTTAACCGCAAAAGTTTTTTCGATTGAATATACTTCCCGGATAGAAGGAAATTCTTTGGCTATTAATTTGATGCGATCATAAATTTCGTTGTTCTGGACAAATATATATTTGACCTGAGTTTCCTTAAAAATGTAGTTGTAATTTGGCTTACTGATATTGGGGTAAATTGGAATTTGAATAGCACCAATTTGCATCAATCCCATGTCAATAAAATTCCATTCGGGGCAATTGCCAATAATAGTGGCAATCATATCACCTTTTCGGACACCTAATTGAAGTAGTCCTTTACTAAAGCGATCGGTGTATTCTAAATAATCTTTGGCAGAATAAGTATTCCAAACATTTTTAGACTTAAATCCAAACGCATTTTGTTTGTCAGAATAATTTGTTCTGTACAGATCGAGCAGATCAAAAATGCGTGTTATTGGAATCATCTCATATGTTAAAATTAATTAAATAATTTTTCTATCTCTTCTTTATACGTTTCAGCAATGGTATTCCTTTTTAAACTCATTTTTGCAGTTAATTCTCCCGAATCTACAGTAAAAGATTTATCTAATATTTCAATTTTAGCGATCTGCTCAGTCTTTCCAAAGAATTGGTTATAAAAATCTATTTCTTTTTGAATTCTTTTCTTAATTCTTGGTAGTTTGATCATTTTAGCGTCCGTAGTATACTCAATTTCTTTGACACCGCACCAGCTTCTTAAATGCTCAAACTGCGGGACGATCAATGCGGCTGCATATTTTTGATTTTCCCCAAATACAACTGTAGTTTCAATAAATGGAGATTCATTAAATTTATTTTCAAGTACCTGTGGACTGATGTATTTACCGAAAGAAGTTTTGAAAATTTCTTTTTTACGTCCGGTAATCTTAAGTTGGCCTTCTTTTTCGAATACACCTAAATCGCCTGTGTGAAACCAGCCTTCTTCATCAATGACCTCGGCAGTTAACTCTGGTTGCTTGTAATAACCTTCCATCACATTGGGCCCTTTGCATAAAATTTCTCCGTCATCGGCAATTTTTACAGTTACTCCGGGTATTATGGGACCTACTGCACCGAATTTACGTTCACCTTTTTTAAGGGTTGAAACTGCGATCACCGGAGATGTTTCGGTAAGTCCGTATCCTTCAAGAATGGGGATTTCAGCAGCTGTAAATACACGGGCTAAGCGCTCTTGCAAGGCAGCACCACCTGATACAATCAGCTGAAAGCGCCCACCTAATCCTGCTTTCCATTTACTTAAAACAAGTTTACGCGCAATTTTTAATTGGATACCATAGAAAAATCCATTTCGGTTATCTAATTCATATTTCAACCCAATATTTACTGCCCAGAAGAAAATACCTTTTTTTATTCCTTTAAGTTTTCGCCCCTTCATGATAATTTTATCATAAACTTTTTCAAGTAGCCGTGGCACTGAAGACATCAAATCGGGTCTTATTTCTTTGATATTATCAGCAATGGTCCCAATGTTTTCGGCATAATAAATCGAGATCCCAACGTATTGAAACATATAGGTTAACATCCTTTCGTAAATATGACAAAGGGGCAAGTAGCTTAATGCTCTGCCTTCTTCTCCCATCGGTGGGATATGTCGGGTAGCAAGAATGTTGCTTACGATATTATTATGAGTAAGCATCACACCTTTTGGGTCTCCGGTTGTTCCTGAAGTATAAATGAGGGTGACCAAATCACTGGTTTTAATAGTGCTTTTGATTTGTTTGACCAAATCGGGAGCTGAATGTTTTTTCCCTAGCTCAAGTAAATCATTTAAATGATTTGCCTTTGGCACCTTATCGAAAGTGTAAATGCCCTTTAAACTTGGAACATTGGGTGAAATATGTTCAATCTTTTTGAGGAGTGTTTTGCTGGAAATAAACACATAATTTACTTCAGCATGATTTAAGATATACTTGTATTCCGACTCACTAATTGTTGGATAAATCGGAACATGAACAGCCCCAATTTGCATGATTGCCATATCAACAAAATTCCATTCAGGACGGTTGTTCGAAATACTGGCTATCTTGTCTCCTTTTTCAACACCTAATTTAAGTAATGCATAACTGATGTTGTTCGAAATCTCAATATATTGGTCAATGTTATATTTTACCCATTCCCCATTTTCTTTTGCGGCTAAAACATCATCTTTTGGCTTATAATTCTCCTTATAATGAGGTAGGAGATCAAAAAGTCGTGTAACTTCCATAATAAATTAATTAGTGCATAAATGTTAGGTTGCACAATAATATGAAAAATTTGTTATAAAAAAAATACAAATAATTTATGCTATTTGCGATTAATGGTCGTCCCGTTTGCCTGGGCTGTTGGCATTATCAGTAAATCATTGATATTCACATGCGCGGGTAGTGTTGTTACATAAAAAGCTACATCGGCGATATCTTCAGGGTGTAAGGGTTCAAATCCTTTATAAACATTATCGGCAGTTTGCTGATTGCCTTTAAAGCGAACCATTGAAAACTCTGTTTCTACAGCTCCGGGGGCTATTTGTGTAACCTTGATGCCCGATTCCAATAAATCGATTCTCATGCCTTTGGTTAGAGCGTCAACGGCATGTTTACTTGCGCAATAAACATTTCCTTTCGGATACACCTCTCTACCTGCAATGGAGCCGATATTAATAATATGGCCGGATTTTTTCTCAATCATCATTGGAGCAACATTTCTGGTAATATATAAAAGCCCTTTTACATTGGTATCGATCATTTGATCCCAATCGTCCATGCTGCCCGATTGTATTGGATCTAATCCTGCAGCTAGTCCGGCATTGTTGATCAGTACATCAATGGTTTGCCCATTTAATGTTGCAATTGCAGATTTAACTTCTTCTCTTTTTCTTACATCAAAAGTTAATGTGGTAATTTCAACTTTGAAATTTTTTGTCAATTCTGTTTTTAACTGTTGCAAACGATCATCTCGTCGGCCTGTTAAGATCAGTTTGTAATTATTTTGTGCAAATTTAATGGCACAAGCTTTTCCAATTCCGCTTGTTGCACCGGTAATGAGGGCAGTTTTGATCATGATTTTATTTTTTTAATCTTAGATTAGTTGATAACCCGAAACGAATCCATCTACCTGGCATCATCACGTTTCCAATATCAAAATAATCGATGTTAAGTATGTTAGCTATTTCCAAATATACATCCCAATTTTTAATTTCCCAATTAATCTTGGAATCAAATAATACAAACGGAGCATAAGCTGTTTCCTTATTATCTTTGAAATGGAAATAAGATCCCGCCCTGTCCTGATAAGTTGCTTGCCAATTGATGGTTATATATTTAATGATTGGATGTGAAAGACTGATAGCAAATTTATGTTTTAAATAATCCAAAGCATATTTCGACTGATATTCCCCACTTTGTTTGCTAACATCAGTATATGAATAACTCAGGCGTAACTGATTTATTGGAAGATTTTGACTTTGAAAAAATTTAGAATTTAGTAAAACAGAAACTTCAATTCCGGTGGTTGAAAGTTCGGTAATATTTTTACTTTCCCATTTTAAACTATCGGCAACCCTAACCCAATCAATGATATTTCCCCCATCTCTTTTAAATATTGCCATTTCAGCAGCCACTTCATGATTGATAAATTTTAAACCGGCTTCGTAAGCGATTGCTTCCTCTGGTTTCAGATCGGAGTTTCCAATATTTGTAGGGCCTACATAATAAAGGTCGGTAAAGGTTGGTAAACGAAATGATTTATTTACCGAACTAAATAACCTGAGATTGTTGCTTAATTGATAACTTAAGTCAACACCGGGAATCCAGTGCCAATCAAAAGCCGAATTATAGTTGGCAAGTAAGCCTCCTGAAAAACTCCATTTTGTGGTATAGTAACTATGCTCAATAAAAAATGATAAATTATCGCGATGATCCTTCTTTTTGTAGAAGGCATCCTTTTCTCCCCTAACTGCAATAGGAGAATCCATCTGAATCCCTAAAATATTACTTAAAATTTGTTCCCGTCGGTAAGAAGTACCAAAAGCAGATTTCCCCAACCCTGAAATAATATTTATTGTTTCTTCCAAACCGTAAACCTGAGTTTGGTGATAGTTATGGCCGCTATACCAACTTGCCGGATTGCTACGAAAAAGCTCAAAGCGATCGTTGTGCTGTTTCCAATAAATAGATAAGTCAGATTTTATTTTGCTGGCATTCTGCCAATTGGCAGAAATAAACCTTGTTTTGGTTTGTTCATACTGATTTGGATATACTGGAGTATAGAAGCTGTTGGCACCAAATGATTTGTCCTGATAGGCTGCCTGAAAAGTTAGTTTATTGCTTTTAAGTTTTAATTGCGACAGATAAAAAAGATTGAGTATTTGGTAATCCGTATTTTCTATATACCCTCCGGATCCTTTTTTAGAAAATGTTAATCCATTTGACAAAGTTTCATTTCCTGTATTTAATGAGGCTGCTGCACTATAGAATTCATACTCTCCTTTACTCAAAGCTATTTTCACCTCATTGAGTTCGGAGGGAATGGTGATGATATTGATGGCACCACTGAATGCATTTGGCCCAAAGGTTCGGGAAGCAGGCCCTTCCAATATTTCAATTCTTTCAATCGATTCCAGATCTATGGGTAAATCGGCGTTGTGATGACCTGTTTGAGGATCATTAAATGGAATCCCGTTAACCAGGATCATGGTTTGATCGAATGAGCCACCGCGGATACTAATGTCGGCCTGAACACCATGATGACCTCTTTGGCGGACATCAACATTCATTGTATATTCAAGCAAATCAGCAAAACTTTGAACCGGAGCTCCTTTAATCTCTGCTTTTGTAATAACCGAAACTACTCTTGATGCTTCAGAATAAAGTGCAGGAGTGCGTTTTGCGGTTATCTCAATTCCTGAAATCCAAAGGGTATCTGTTTGTGCATATATATTAAAACCTGCAATGGCCAATGCCAATGTTAAGATGATTTTTTTCATTGTTTAAAGATAGTTTGCGTAGAAAAAGTAAAAATTAGTAAGTGAGTTTTATCTAGTTTTTTCTTTAATCCATTCCCTTGCATTTACAAATGCTTCAATCCAGGGTGTAATCTCATCAGATTTTCTATCTTCAGGATATTCCGGCCAATGCCAAGGCATAAATGCCCGCTCGAGATGAGGCATCATCACTAAGTGACGACCATCAACTGAACAAATTGCTGCCGCAGCATATTGAGAATCGTTCGGATTGGCAGGATAGGAGTTATAGCTGTATTTGGAAGTGATTTTATATTTGTCTTCTGTATAAGGGAATTGGAATTTGCCTTCACCATGGGCAACATGGATTCCCAGACGACTACCTGCAAGTGTTTTTAGCATAATTGAGTCGTTTTCAAGAATATCGACATTAATAAATCCGGCTTCAAATTTACCCGATCCATTATGAAGCATTTTAGCTCGTTGCTCATGTTCAGGATAAACTAGGTTTAATTCCATCATTAACTGACAACCATTGCAAACACCTAAACTTAAAGTGTCCTTTCGTGCATAAAAATTATCGAGAGCTTTTTTGGCTTTTTCGTTGTATAAAAATGCACCTGCCCAACCTTTAGCCGATCCCAGTACATCTGAATTTGAGAACCCCCCCACAAAAACAATCAAATTAACATCTTCCAAAGTTTCTCTTCCCGAAATTAAATCGGTCATGTGCACATCTTTAACATCCAATCCTGCAAGATACATGACGTAAGCCATTTCACGGTCACCATTTACGCCTTTTTCCCGGATGATTGCGGCTTTTATTCCGCTTGGTTTTCTTCTGTTGAGGTTAATTTGGTATTGACTTGCTTTCCCTGTAAAATGAGCAGGAAATTTAAATGTAAGTTCGGTTTCCTTGTAATTTTTATAACGCGCGAGTGCATGATCTTCACCGCATTGCTTGCGATCAAACAGGTACGAAGTTTTAAACCAAAGATCCCTTAATTGATTAATGTTTAATGAATATTGATGATTTTGGTGCTTGATTTTTAAAGTACGTTCATTTGCAATAGACCCGATTTTAAGAAAATCAATATTGTTTTCTTTTAATATTTGTGAGACCGGGTTAAAATCCTTTACCTGAATAATGATGCCAGGATTTTCGCTGAATAAAATTTTTGAGATATCTTGTTCAACGATTTCTGACAAATCAATATTTAGTCCGATATCATTTCTGCCAAAGGTCATCTCCAACAAAGTTGTCACCATTCCACCTGCTGAAATATCATGACCGGCTAATATTAATTCCTTTTTTATAAGTTTTTGAATACCATTAAAGGTATTTTTAAAATATTCAAAATCTTTAATACCGGGTGTTGTAACCCCTAATTTATTCTGAAGTTGAGCGTAACTGCTTCCTCCCAATTGATAATGATCTTTGCTGAAATCGATGTAAATAATCGTCGATTCTTCTTCCTTTTTAAGCACAGGACTAATTACTTTACGGATATTTTCAATTTCGGCTGCTGATGAAATAATAACCGTTCCGGGTGCATAAACCACCGATCCACCTTCATATTTTTGGGTCATTGATAAAGAATCTTTACCAGTCGGGATATTAATCCCAAGTTTGCATGCAAAATCACTGACGGCTTCAACCGCGGTGTAAAGCCTGGCATCTTCACCTGCATTTTTCGCGGGCCACATCCAGTTCGCGCTCAACGAAATGCCACGAATATCATCTTTAATGGGAGCCCAGATAATATTGGTAAGTGCTTCGGCAATGGATAAAAGTGATCCTTTTACCGGATCGACCAAAGCTGCAACGGGTGCGTGACCAATTGCTGTGGCAATTCCTTTTACACCCTGATAATCCAGAGCAACAACACCTAAATTATTTAGAGGTAGTTGAATAGTACCTGCACATTGTTGCATCGCCACTTTACCGGTAACCGAACGGTCGACTTTGTTGGTGAGCCAATCTTTACAAGCTACTGCTTCTAATTGCAAAAGGTTCTCGATATCATTTTTAATATTCGACGAATCAGGTGCAATATCTTTAAAATTTGCCTGAGTTGAAAAATCAACAAGCACTGTTTTGGGTGGCTTTCCGAATAAATATTTCAGATCCAAATCCATAGGATTTTTATCAGGAGCTTGAAAAACAAAATGCTGATCGCCACGTGCCACACCTACAGCATAAATGGGTGCTCTTTCCCTCTGGGCAATTCTTTCGAGTAAAGCGTAATCTTTTTGTTTGATAATCAGCCCCATTCGCTCCTGCGATTCGTTCCCAATTATTTCTTTTGCTGATAAGGTTGGATCGCCTACAGGAAGTTTGCTTAGATCAATTGTTCCACCTGTATCTTCAACCAATTCGGAAAGACTGTTGAGGTGCCCGCCTGCGCCATGATCATGAATTGAAACAATGCTGTTATGGTCTGATTCGACCAAACCCCGAATGGCATTTAACACTCTTTTTTGCATCTCCGGATTGGCACGCTGAACGGCATTTAATTCAATGGCATTCCCGTATTCTCCTGTAGCTACTGATGAAACAGCTCCACCACCCATTCCAATGCGGTAATTATCGCCACCTAAAACAACGATGATGTCGCCTTCTTCAACTTTTCCTTTCAAACTGTCATCTTTTATCCCAAATCCAATTCCTCCGGCAAGCATGATTACTTTGTCGTAACCATAATATTTGTTGTTTTCTTCGTGTTCAAAGGTTAGTAAACTGCCACAAATCAGTGGTTGTCCGAATTTATTTCCAAAATCACTAGCGCCATTTGAGGCTTTAATTAAAATTTCTTCAGGAGTTTGATATAGCCAGAGTCTTTCCTGTGTTTTTTGTTCCCAAACCCGGTTTTTTTCCAATCGGGGATAGGATGTCATATAAACCGCAGTTCCTGCAATTGGTAAGCTCCCTTTTCCACCGGCCATCCTGTCGCGAATTTCGCCTCCGGTTCCGGTCGATGCACCGTTAAATGGTTCAACTGTGGTAGGAAAATTATGGGTTTCTGCCTTAAGTGAAATAACAGTGTCAATATCTTTAATCCGAAAATAATCCGGTTTGTCCTGAGTGGCGGGTGCGAATTGTTCGACACGAGGGCCTAAAATAAAAGCCACATTATCTTTGTATGCTGAAACCAGTGTATTCGGATTTACTTTTGAAGTTTTTTTAATCAGAGCGAATAATGATTCTTTCTTTTCTTCTCCATCAATAATAAAAGTACCATTGAAGATCTTGTGACGACAATGTTCGGAATTTACCTGAGCGAATCCGTAAACTTCGCTATCGGTTAATTTTCTGCCAATTTTTTCACTAACTCCAGCTAAATATTCAACTTCATCTTGACTTAGAGCAAGCCCTTCTGCCTTGTTATAAGTGTTTATGTCATCAATATAAATAATGGGTTCAGGTTGTAATTCGATCTCAAATGTTTTCTGGTCAAGTTCGTTATATAAAACTTCAAGCATAGGATCGTGGGCAACTTTTTTATTTTCAACCTGCTTGAATTGCTCGATTCGGTTAATGCCTTGGATTCCCATATTTTGGGTAATTTCAACAGCATTGGTGCTCCAGGGAGTAATCATCTCTTTTCTTGGTCCGATGAAATATCCTTTCAAACCTTCTTCAGCAATATATTGGGCATCCTCAAAAAGCCATGTTAACTTTTTATGATCAGTTTTTGATAAGGAACTGCTTGTACTAACTAAATAAAAATAATTTGATTTGGCCTGAAAAAAATGAATCATGCTTATCGTTTTTTAAATGGAAGAAATAGAAATATGGCGCAAAGATATAAAATGATCAGAAGATGGGATGAATAAAAAAGGCTAAATTATTTTTGAAAGTCTTTATTTGAAACGCCATATTTTTCACCCTTATCAATGGTGCCTAAAGGTTCAATATGGACTACTATGTCATAAACATTTTCAATTTTTTTCTTGATATTTTCTCCAACTTCATGAGATATATTATGCGACTCGCTCACAGTAAATGAACCATCAACTTCGATATCAATGGAGATCATGTAGGCATTATTTATTTGCCTGATTCTTACCCTGTGAGGGTTATAAACCCCATCCACTTCCAAAGCAGCAGCAAATACAAGTTTATATACGGAGGTATCCAATATCCCGTCCATTAATTCAGTATTGCTTTGAATGAATATTTTGATGGCAACCCACATGATCCACCCACTTACTGCAAAGGCGGTTATGATATCAAGAATCGGCATTTTGAAAATAAAGGTGAAAACGAGGCCAATTAGAACTGATATAGAAATGATTACGTCGTTTTGCATGTTTTTGGCATTTGCGATTAGCATCGAACTGTTGACTCTTTTACCAACTTTAAATTGATAAAGTGCGAGTAACAATTTACCTATAATAGATACAACAGTAACGTAAAGTGCAATGGGGTTGGGCATTTCCCTAAGTTCATTCTCGATTATTTTGGTCCCTGTTGAAATGGCCAGCTGCGCTCCGGCGAAAAAGATAATAAAAGATAATATTTTTGAAGCAATGGTATCCGCTTTTTCGTATCCATAGGCAAAACGTACATTCGGAGGTTTGGAAATTATTTTAGAGGTTACTAAAATAATAATTGAAGTAATAATATCACTTGCTGAGTCGATCCCATCAGCAACAACAGCTAAACTACCTGAGATAAAACCAATTACAATTTTAAGTATTGATAAAATGGCATTCCCGAAAATACTTATCCAGGATGCTTTTTTGATGGCATGTCCTTTTGTCGGGATCATTTGTTTTCGAGTATATCGTTAACCCAGCTTAGACCGGCCATTACACTTGGAAATCCAAGGGTGTTAGATAGCAGAATAACAGCATGTCGAATTTCATTAGGTGAAAATCCAAGTTCAACCAATTGACGGGTATGACTGTGTGTAGCTCCTTCTGATTTAATGGCAATGGATGCGGCAAGTTGTAAGAATTGAGCTAATGCTTCATCCAATGGCCCTGTATTTTTTAAAGTTTCACCTAAGGCTTCAACAGCTGCGATATATTCGGGATGTAGTTTCTTTATTTTTTGATAATGTGCAGGAATGTCTTTATTCATTGTAATGTTGTTAGCGTATCGTTTTCAATTCAAAATTATAAATTAAAACTCAGTTGCAGTATATTAATAGTATAAAAAAAGCTCCCATCGGGAGCTTTTAATTAAGAGGCTAAAAATCTTTCCGCTTCGATGGCTGCCATACAACCTGTACCAGCAGCAGTTATTGCCTGTCGGTAAATGTGATCCTGAATATCTCCAGCGGCAAAAACACCTTCTACATTTGTCTTTGTGGTTCCGGGAACTGTTTCAATATAGCCTGTTTCACTTAACTCAAGTTGGCCTTTAAATAGTTCAGAATTTGGTGTATGTCCAATCGCGACAAAGAATCCATCAATATTGATTTTCTTTTCTTCGCCCGTTAACACATTGGTTAAAATCGCTCCGGTAACTGATTTTGCAAATCCTTCTTTTTTACCCACAATTTCTTTTGTGGTGTGGTTCCAAATAGGTTCAATATTAGGGGTGTCAAAAACTTTTTTCTGCATTGCTTTTGAAGCACGAAGTTCATCTCTTCGATGAATTAAGTAAACTTTTTTGCAAAGCTTGGCAAGATAAGTAGCTTCTTCAGCAGCAGTATCACCACCTCCAACAATGGCAACATCTTTTCCTTTATAGAAAAACCCATCACAGGTTGCGCATGCAGAAACTCCATAGCCATTATATTCAGCTTCCGAATCAATTCCTAACCATTTGGCTGTAGCACCTGTTGCAATGATCACTGTTTCGGCGATCAAAGTTTTTCCATCATCTGCTTTTACTTTGAACGGACGATTGCTAAAATCAACTTCGGTTATCAGTCCGAATCTGATATCTGTACCAAATCGCAACGCCTGATTTTTCAAATCTTCCATCATTTTTGGACCTTCTGTACCTTCCGGATATCCAGGAAAATTGTCAACTTCTGTAGTTGTTGTTAACTGACCTCCAGGTTGTAAGCCTTCATAAACTATTGGTTTTAAATCTGCCCGGGCAGCATAAATTGCAGCGGTATAACCTGCAGGACCCGAACCTATAATCAAACATTTTGTGTGTTCCTGATTTGCACTCATATTTTTTTGTTTAAGATGTTGAGAATTTAATGGATAATTGCCTCTCCAAAATTATGCCAATATTCTCAAGAAAGCGAATCTTTAACTTAAAATTGTTTGATTCACTATAAGTCTGACAGGATGTCGTACCGGTAGCCTGATTTTAGTTTTTAGCTTGCTTTTCTTTATACAAAGGTAAAGTGAATTTGAATTTGCTCCCTTTTCCTTCAATGGATTCAACCCAGATTTTACCTCCATTCTTCTCTACAAACTCTTTACATAAGATAAGCCCTAAGCCTGTGCCTTGTTCGTTATTAGTTCCTGAAGTGGAGTGATTTACATCAATACGAAATAATTTTTCTTTATCGGTTTCATTAATTCCAACCCCATTATCTTCAATGGTAACTTCAATTTCCTTATCAGTTTTTTTCGAATAAACCCTAATTTCACCACCTTTTGGAGTGTATTTAAGTGCATTTGAGATAAGGTTGCGAATTACTGTTGTAGCCATATTGGCATCAGCCCATACGACTATATTGGGAAGAATAATTGCATTGATTGAAATTTCTTTTACGGAGGCTCCGTTTGATAATAAATCGATCGTGGCTGTAACAATATCGTGTAAGGAGATGGCATCAGGTTCCCATTGTATGCTGCCGGTTTGAGATCTTGACCATTCAAGTAAGTTTTGGAGCAGTTTATAGGCGTTATTAGATGCATCGCTCATAGTTTGGATGAGATCAATTCTGTCGGCATCGGTAAAATTATCATAGTCGTCGAGAAGCAAAGTAGAAAATCCCAGCAGCGCATTAAAAGGATTTTTTAAATCGTGAGCGATAATGGAAAAGAATTTATCCTTAGTTGCATTTAAAGCTCTTAATTCAACTGTACGTTCCTGAACCTTAACTTCAAGAGAAGCATTCAATTCTTGAAGTTCTTCATTTTTCTGATGAATTTCACGTTTCTGATAAAAACTTTTTAAGGCTTCTTTCACTGTTAATTCAAGGTCGTCCTCATCCCATGGTTTGGACATATACCTGTATAGGGACGCATAGTTGACAGCATTGGTAACACCTTCTATATTAGCCTGACCTGTCAATAAAATATTTAGGGTATTCGGAGATAGTTCATGAACATTTTTCAATAATTCATCACCTCTCATACCTGGCATAATATAATCAGCGATAACGAGTGGAACATCTATTTTATCGGCAATTAATTCTTGAATATATTCAAGTGCATCTGAACCACTATCACTGTTTTCAATATCATACTCGGTACTGAATTTTCTTTGTAACTGATCTTTTAATGCATTCAGGATGATCGACTCATCATCAACACATAATATTACTGGTTTTGACATATCAAAATCCTTTTAAAGGTAATTTTTTCAATCCTGAAGTTATGGTGTTTACCAAATCATCTTCTGACCAAGGTTTAAATAAACAGGCATGTAAATTTGCATTTTCCTTTGCATTTTTTATAGCAGCTTCATCAGCTTGACCTGTCAACATTACTTTTACAATCCCTGGAAATCTTTTGTGCACTTCAATCAAAAATTCATCGCCCTTTTTCCCGGGCATAAGCCAGTCCGAAACAATAATTAAAACTTCAGTGCCTTCATCAACCAATTCCTGGATTACTTCCATGCCTTCTTCGGCATTTTCGGCAGTTTCATAAATATATTCATCGCCAAGTCTGTTCTCAATTTGTTCCTTGATGCTTTCAAGGATCATGCTTTCGTCATCAACACATAGAATTGCTTTTCGTGCCATAAAAATTTATGTTAAAATGTTACAATTTGATTCATAAATATTCCCTATTATTATTTAATTTGAGACGTATGGTAACCAAATTTTAAAGGTTGTTCCAACCCCAACTTTCGATTCGAAATCTATGGTTCCGTCATGTTTCTTCATTATTTGCTTTACAATATCCAGTCCCAGCCCGCTTCCTTCACCGGCTTTTTTTGTAGTGAAAAATGGTTGAAATATTTTTTCCCTCAGTTCTTCCGGAATTCCGCTACCCGTGTCCGAAACTTTTATCGACACCCCACCATTTTCAGGCTCTACCAAAATTTTTAAGGTTCCATGATTATCCATTGCTTGCAATGAATTGTGAAATAAATTGGTCCATACCTGGTTCATTTCATCGGGATAGCATCTGATCATAGGAATAGTTTTGAAATCTCTTATTACTTCAACACCTTGCTTGATTTGATTGTGATAGAGAATTAATACGGTTTCTATCCCATCTACAATATCCGCCTCAATCTTTTCCCCAACATGATCACGATGTGCAAATTTTTTCAATGCAAATACCACTTTTGATGCTTTGGTTACGGCCAGGTTTACGTTTTGTGTATTCTTTCGGATTGAAATAATATGACGAGCATTTGTTAATACAAAAAGTGAATTCTCACTTCTCAACATTGGGATTATTTCATCAATATTTTCATGAACCCGAATGTACATCAGCATTTCAGCAATTTTATCCGATTCGTTAATTCCATTGTCTTCAAGTTTTTGTGTTAGCTCTCTTTTTAATTGTCGTTTTTCTTTTGAACTTTGCTCAAGGGAATTATTATCAGCTAATGTCATGAGTTTTAGATAAAACTTTAAATCAGTTTCATTCATTATACTTAAAAGCTCAGGTAAATTATTAATCGCTGTATCTAACGAGTCCGACATGTTTCCAACTGATGCGTTTATTGCACCTAAGGGCGTATTAATCTCATGTGCAATACCGGCTATTAATTGTCCCAAGGCAGCCATTTTCTCCGACTGAATTAACTGTGATTGGGTGTCCTGTAAAAATTCCAGGGTAGACTCCAACTCTTCTTTTTGGGTATTTAATTCCAAATTGCTTGCTTTTAATTGGTCAGCCACCCTTTTTCTATCTATTGAAAGACTTATTTGCGCTGAAATAACTTCAAGGATTTGTACATCCGCTTCGTTATATGCATTTTCATCATCATAACTTTGAAGAGCAATTACACCAATCACCTTATCCTTAATAAATAATGGGACGCCCAACCAAACTTTTGACAATGAACCTTGGAAGACTATTTTCCCTTCTTCAACCATTTTTTTCTTCGTAGGAATGTCAGCAAGAAGGGATCGGCCGGAATTGATCACATAGCTTGTCATGTTTTTACCAAGCGGCTGAGGTTCAATTTTATCTTTTTCGTTGATAAAAAATGGAAAGTTTAGATAATTAGTTTTTTCATCATAGAGTGCGATATAAAAGTTTCTGGTGTCAAGCAATCTTTCTAATTCATCCTTTATCATTTGGATGAGGCTGCTAAGATCATCGCTTAACAGAACTGCATTGGAAATATTACTGATTATACTTTGAATTAGTTCACTTTTCTTACGTGCAGTGATTTCATGGGCGATTCCTTCAAAATGTGTGGTTTCATGATCTTTATTCAAAATGGGAACTCTCAATATTTCAAAATATCTTGATTGATGGTATTTATCTCGTATCTCGATTTGAAATACATCCTGTTGATTTTCTTTTTTAACTTGTTTTAATTTTTTTAAGGCTTCAGAATTTAAAATATTATCAGTTAAAAATGATTCAAGGCCAAGTTTTAGTTCTTCTGAAGAATAGCCCAATAGTTTCTGTGCCGAAGGGCTCATGTATTCATAAATTCCTTCATTGTTTTGTGAATAGAAAATATACTCGTTTTCAAGGTTTTCAATAAGTCTTCTTACTTTAGCTTCGCTTACAAGCAGATCTTGGTTCATGACCTGCATTTCATCATTAATGGCCCTGATTTCTTCGTTTTGTTGCTCAATTTCTTCGTTTTGTTGTTGAAGTTCTTCCTTTTGCAAACTCAAATCAAGATTGGCTGCTTCTAATATTTCAGCCGCTTTTTTACGTTCAATGGCTGTGCTCACTTGGCTGGAAATGAATTCGAGTAGCTCAACATCGCTTTTTGAATAGGTGTTTACGTCATCATAATTCTGAATTACTAATGCTCCTAAAACAGTTTCATTAATTATGAGCGGCACTCCGACCCAAACCTCAGCCAATGTTCCAATAAGATCAACAATTCCTTTTTTGTTCATTTCAATTATATCCGCTTTGGTTATGAACAAAGTTTTTTTATTTTTTACAGCATAACCTGTTAAAGATTTACCGGCCGGCCAGGTTTCAATCTCATCTTTTTCATCCTCTATATAACCTACCGATAAAGTATCAGATTCTTCATCATAAAATGCAACAAAAAAGTTTGATGTATCCATCAAAAGTCCAAGTTGACTCTGTATATGGCGTATAAAATCAGCCACATCTGTGGTAGTATTAACAGCCATCGAAATATTGAAAAGGATTTTTTGTATCAATTCTGTTCTCTTTCGTGCGCTGATATCTTCAAAACTTTCAATCCCACCAATGATGTTTTTATTTAAATCAAACAAATATTCTGTGCTTTTAAGAATAGTTATTTCTGATCCATCTTTTGTTTTGATTAGGCATTCATGATTACTTACAGTTTCCCCTATTTTTTCATCAAACAATTGACATTTTTCGGCACAAGAAGTTAACGAAAATTTTTCGCAAGGCTCCCCAAGTGCTTCTTTTCTGGTCCATCCGGTTATAGTTTCTGCTTTTTTATTCCAGCTTGTTATTTTTTTATCCCTATCAACAGTAAATACTGCACTTGGCACCACTTTCAAAATTCGTTCAGCGAATTCCTTTTCTTCTTTAAGTTTGTTCTCTGCAATTTTACGGTTAGTGATGTCACGAACGGTACCAATGGCATTCCATTCATTTTTTATTTTTACAGATGAAAGGGATAAGGCAACAGGAAATTCTTCACCGTTTTTTCGAATAGCGTTTAATTCAACCATTTTACCAATAGCATTACCTTTCCCGGTGTTTTTGAAATTCTTAAATGCAGCTTCTTGAACCTGTTTGTATTCGTCAGGACTTATTAGAGTATGGATATCCTTGTTGTATATTTCTTCAAAAGTATAACCGAAAATATGTTCAGCACTCTGATTCCAGAAAATAACATGGCCTTTATTGTTTATAACGATAATGGCATCATTGGATGAACTCGTTATTTTATCGAATAGTTCCTGCTGATCTTTTTCTTTCTCTTCAGCTCTTTTTCGTGATAAGGCCAGGCTAATCTGGCTTGAGATTATTTCAAGAATTTTTCTGTCTTTATCATTGTAAGCCTTCACATCCGAATAGCTTTGAACAGCAAGAACACCAATAACTTTGTCTTCAACATTTAGTGGTACTCCCAGCCAAATTTGAGATCGCGAACCAACAAAATCTATTTTGCCTTTTTTAACAAGTTCTTCTTGATCGTCATAAGTTACCAGTAATGATTGACGAGTTTTAATGACATAGCCTGTCATCGTTTTTCCTGCCGGGAATGACTCGATAACATCTTTCTCATCAGCAATAAATGGAAGCGAAAGTGAATCAGTTTTTTCATCATACAAAGCAATATAAAAATTTTTGGTATCAATGATAGTAGATAATTGTTCTCTAATTAGAATGACAAGACTTTCAAGACTTTCACTCATCATCACAGCATGCGAAATATTGCCTAATATTTCTTGAACCTGATCATTTCTTTTGCGTTCAGTAATTTCATGTGCCAATCCTTCAATCAAAACAACATTATTGTTTTCGTCCATTACAGGGACTTCCAATAATTCGAATTGTTTGATATTGCCGCCTTTATCCCTTATTTCAATTTCGAAAGGAAGTTGTTTTTCGCCATTTTTGCTTTTTAAAGAAATTGCTTTAGATATTTCGTTTTTTGGATGATCGGTTAAAAATTGCAGAATCCCATGTTCAACCTCGCTTGCATCATAACCTAATAGGGTAGTAATAGAAGGGCTAATATAAACATATTTGCCATCCAAATTCTGCGAATAAAAAAAGTATTCACTTCCGAGGTTTTCAATAAGTCGGCGGGTCCTTTTTTCGTTATTTTGAAGTTCAATATTTATGTCCTGCATTGCATCATTTTGTTGCTGCAGTTCTGCATAATTATTTTTAACTGAATTAGGTTTTTTATCACATTTATTTTTCAGATTGCTCATAGAACAGCATGTTTCGTGATTGTAAGTTGAAATTTTAAATCAATTTTTTTATTTAGTCAAAATATTGTTAAAAGTGTTATTTTTGCACAAATATTAGCTTTCAAACGGGATGTGGCGCAGTTGGCTAGCGTGCTGGTCTGGGGGACCAGAGGTCGTGAGTTCGAGTCTCACCATCCCGACACTTTACCCCAAAAATCGCTCAAGAAGCTCAAATAATTTATCCTTTCTAATTGGTTTTGTAATGTATTCATTACAGCCGGCATTCAAAGCTATTTCCTTGTCACCGCTAATTGCATAAGCCGTTTGTGCAATAATTGGCAAATCAGGATATACTTTTTTAATCAGTCTAGTCGCCTCAAGTCCGCTAAAATCAGGCAGTCTGATATCCATTAGCACCAAATCTATTTTTTTATTTTCGTTGCATAAATCAACTGCTTCCTGCGCATTGCAAGCTCTGAGTGTGTTCGCCCCCCATATTCCCAACAATACTTCCAGCAACAAAAAATTTGAATCCTGATCCTCGGTTATGAGAATGGTTTTTTTTGATTGTTTAGTGTTATTGTAATTCATATTATTTTCCATTGTTATTTTTAGTGTTGTAATTTGATTTAATACTTTTGTAAGTGCCACATTATCACACCTATCAAAATATTATTAATATTGGACAAGTTATAACCATAATTGAAGTAGAAACATAGGTAAAGTACCTATTTGAATTCGTAATTCACTTAGACGTTAAAATATTAGTAAAGTTGAATTGGAAAATTATACCTTTGTCGAACTTAAATGGTGCTTATTATAGTTTAATAGGGAATCCTGTGTAATTCAGGAGCTGTCCCCGCAGCTGTAAGCCCAATGAAGGTTTTAATATCCACAATGCCACTGTTCAAAAATTATGGATGGGAAGGCTATTAAAACCGGGTGAGCCAGAAGACCTGCCATTAAGTAGTTTCGTAGCTTTCGGGAGAAAGGCGAAGGATGGATCAATTTATTTCGATCAAATCTTCACTCAAAAAATCCGATGGTTTCGAATGATTTAATCAATTTATTAATTAAACATTTGTAACTATGTATGTTAAAAAAATGGGACTATTATGCCTGATTCTGATAAATGGAGTCGCATTTGGGCAAACAACATCTGAAAAAAAAATTCAAAATTTGAATGAGGTTGTTGTAAGAAATTCACGATTAAAAGAGTTTGCTATCGGTTCCTATGTTCAGGAAATTGATAGTATAAGTAAAAAGTTATTCTTAAATTCTTCAATGGCTGATTTGTTGGTGAATTTAAGTTTGGTAAGAGTTAATCAAAATGGGCCTGGTGGAGTTTCTAACCCTGCTATTCGGGGCGGTTCTTCGGCTCAGACGGCGGTAATCTGGAATGGCGTTAACATTCAAAATCCTTCAAGTGGGAGTGTTGATTTAGCTCAATTACCTTCAATGTTTTTTGATAATATCAGCTTGCAGTATGGAGGGTCCGGAACTTTATTTGGAAGTGGTGCATCTTCAGGTGCTATTCATTTAGAAGCGGGTGATTTACTTTCCGATGTAAACAAGTTAGGCTTTCAAGCTACTTTAGGTAGTTTTAATGCCCGAAATGCATTTGTTGGTGCAAAACTTGGGAATACTAAGTGGGCAAACGCTTTCAAATATTTTTTCGCTC
>JAHIVC010000058.1 GCA_018816945.1 Bacteroidota bacterium
AATTAATATTAGAAAAGGGGGGGAGACCCTCTTTTAAAGGTTATGGAAACAGGAAAAATCCTTATCCTTCAACCTTATGCGTTTCTGTAAACAATGAAGTTGTTCATGGCATTCCAGCTGAAGATAAAAAATTTAAAGAGGGCGATATAGTCAGCTTAGATATTGGTATGCAATATCCGGCCAAAGGCGGTATGTACACTGATATGGCAAAGACGATTGCTGTGGGAAAAACAAGCAAGCAAGTGAAAAAATTGATAAAGACTACACAGGAATCTCTGGAAAACGGCATTGCTAAATGCAGGAGTGGAAATTTAATGTCTCAAGTCTCGGCTGCTATTCAGCAAACAGCAGAAAAGGAAGGATATTCTTTAGTACGCAGCTTAGCCGGTCATGGGGTGGGTAAACAAGTTCATGAAGATCCGCAAATTCCGAATTATGTTTCAGATGATGCTGATATAATATTAAAACCCGGCATGACCTTAGCGCTCGAACCAATGGTTAACATTGGTGACTATCAGGTTGAATTACTTGAAGACGGCTGGACTTTTGTAACTTGTGACAGTGAGCTATCAGCGCATTTTGAACACACAGTGTTAGTAACAGAGGGTGATCCAGAGGTATTAACAATTTTATAACTCAAATAAAAGGAAAAACGAAAAGGTAAAAACGATAATTAAAAATTCAAAATGTCCCGAGATTGTCGAGGGACTCCATGTTTTTTCTTTTTCCACTTTTATATTTACATTTATTTTTATGCAATTACTTGGAATAGATTATGGCAAAAGCAAGGTCGGTTTAGCACTTGGCGATGATGTCACCAAGATGGCTTTTGGTTTAAAGACAATTAGAAATGAAGGTTTACAAAAATTGGTTAGTGAAATAAAAAAAATAATGGAGGAAGAGGCTGTTGAATTAATTGTTTTGGGAAAACCAGTTAATTTAGAAGGTGAGGAAGTAATATCAAAAGATATGCAGGCTTTTTACGATGAATTAAATGCTGTAAATTCAATTGTCTGGCAAAATGAGCAGTTATCGACAAAACAGGCGCAGAGTATGGCTAAAACAATACCGGGAAAACCAGTTCGATTAAAAGAAGTTGATGATAAAATAGCAGCTATGGTAATTTTACAGTCGTATCTTGATAGTATTTAAATTCTAAATACGGGATGATGGAATAATTTCTGTTGATGGAGATGTTGATTTTTGGCTCATTTACAAGTAAATTTTGACTTTTTTTGCTACTTTTCTCTTGTATGAAGTTATTACATAAGAAAAGTCAATGCTGTGGCGCCAAGATTGTTCGTTTTGGCGGCAAGCGAAGGAAGTGCACTGTTTGTCATAAAACATGGAGTGAGCACCCTGCTAAACGGGGTCCCAAGCCAAGGCGTAAACAATGCGACTATCTCAAGAAAGTTTTTAACCATGGATTTAAGGTAAAGCAATTATCGCTAAACTCTAAATTATCTACTGATGCGATCTACAAGATATTTGCTCATAATATAGATTCAGTAGTTAAAGAAAAACGAATCATTAGGCTTGGAGGTCCAAAATTGATTTTAGTGATCGATGCTCAATGGCATTATTTCAAAAAAGAATTATGGACATTATATTTTCTGGCCATTAAGTCGACATCCTCTCAAACTGTCACTATTCTTGATCCAATACTTAGACTAGGGAAAGAAAATGCCACTACTTGGAACGAGATATTCAATCAACTGCCAATATCGATTAAAAACCGTATAATTGCTTTAATTTCTGACGGAATCAGGGGCATTGAGACTATTGCCGATAAAAATGGCTGGATAATACAACGCTGTCATTTTCATTTACTTAGCGCTTTGCAGAAAAGACGTGGCAAGAGAGCCTCTACTCCGGGAAGATTGATCAGAGAAGAGACATACAATTCGGTTAAACTAGCTTTGGTCGAGACTTCAACAGAAAGGTTGAATATTCTTTGCAGAAGATTGGCGTTTCTAGCCAAGAACGACGGATGCCCTCGAGCCATGAGGATGATAACTAGGGATTTCTTGAGACGCTTTCATGAATTCAGAGCATATCTAAATTATCCCGAATTGAATCTTCCAACCACGATTAATGTGATGGAGTCGGTTAACAGCTTTGTCAGAGAAAAAACTAAAACAGTCAAAACTCCAAAATCATGGCATAAATGGGCAATCGCTTGTGCCAGAATTAAATCAAAATTTACTTGTAAATGATCAATTTATCAACAGAAATATTTCTAACTACCCCTAAATACTAATTTCGAAATTCTAAACAAATTCAAATGTTCAAAATTTTAATGTTTTAAAAATTGGATATTATTAAATTGGAGAATTGTTTAG